>CAIVAX010000515.1 GCA_903903935.1 uncultured Hyphomicrobiales bacterium
ATCATTGAGCACTTTGGCCACCGGCGAGAGGCAATTGGTTGTGCAGGAGGCGTTGGAGACAACCAGATGATCTTTGATCAACTTGTCATGATTGACGCCATAGACAACTGTCAGATCCGCATCATCGCAAGGGGCTGAGACAAGCACACGTTTGGCGCCTGCGGTAATATGCGCCATAGCCTTGTCTTTAGATGTAAAAATGCCGGTGCATTCGAGCGCAATATCAACACCCATCGCCTGATGCGGCAATTCAGCAGGATTGCGAATAGCTGTTACCTTGATCGGGCCACGACCCACATCAATGGTATCGCCCGCCACTTTGACCTCGCCATTGAAACGGCCATGAACAGAATCATAGCGGAACAAATGGGCATTGGTTTCAACCGGACCCAGATCATTAATAGCGACAACCTCAATATCCCGCCGACCTGTTTCCATGATCGCACGCAAAACATTGCGGCCAATGCGTCCAAATCCGTTGATCGCGACTTTAACTGCCATGACTTGTCCTCTGTCTGTTAATTCTGTGTCTGTTAGCTCTGTGTCTGTTGGCCCTGACGATCGGCTTGAGCAAAGCCAGAGCGGCCTTGCCTGTGCTGCATTCCCCCTGATCTGCCAGAGCTATGTTAATAAAGTTTTCGTCGATTGTGCTGCTTTCAACCTATCTGCGTTTGTTGCTTCTCACTCAATTGGTCCGCTCACATTCCCCTGCACCGCTCTGAGTGCGGCGCGCTAATGTTTGGCCAAACGATCCACGACAGCCGATGTCACTGCCTCTGCTGTAATGCCAAAATGAGCATAGAGTTTGGCCATGGGCGCACTGGTGCCAAAGGAGTGCATACCGACAAACAAACCCTCAGATCCGATCACCCCATCCCAGCCCATGCGAATGCCCGCCTCAACGGCAATCTTCACCGGCGCATCGCCAATCACGGCTTTGCGTGTGGCTTCGTCTTGCGCCAAGAAAAGATCAAGGCAGGGGACGGAGACGACACGCGCGGCAATACCTTTTTCAGCCAAGGCCTTTTGCGCATTCATCGCAATCTGCACTTCCGAGCCGCTAGCAAAAATGCTGGCCTGCGCCTTGCCCTGAGCCGGGCTTAATTCATAAGCCCCCTGACGGGAGAGATTGTCATCCTCATAGGTCAGACGAACGGCGGGCAGATTTTGTCGCGACAGCGCCAGAATGGCCGGAGCCTTGCGCGATTCCAGCGCCAATTGCCAGCATTCCATTGTCTCAACCATATCGGCTGGACGCAGCACAATCAGATTGGGAATGGCGCGCAAGCTCGCCAAGTGCTCAACGGGTTGATGGGTGGGGCCATCCTCGCCAAGGCCGATGGAATCATGTGTCATCACTTCAATGTGACGAACACCCATGAGTGCAGCCAGACGCAGCGAGGGGCGGCAATAATCGGTAAAGACCATAAAGGTTGCGCCCGAGGGAATATAACCGCCATGCAGCGACATGCCATTAATCGCTGCCGCCATGCCATGTTCGCGAATGCCCCAATGGACAAAGCGGCCCGCATAATGGCCCGGTGAAATCGCCGGTGTCGCCTCGACCTTATTATTGTTGGAGCCGGTCAAATCGGCCGAGCCGGTAATCAATTCGGGCACCACAGGCGCAATTGCGGCAATGCAGGCCTCAGAGGCTTTGCGCGTGGCCATTTCCTTGGGCGCATCGACACTGGCTTTTTTGAAATGACTGACAACCGCCTTCAACGCGACCGGCAGATCACCCTTGAGGCGGCGCTCAAATTCAGATTGTTTGGTCGGATCCATTGAAGCGAGCTTTTGCTTCCAAGCCCTATGAGCCGCTTGACCGCGTACACCTGCCGCGCGCCAGGCAGATAAAATATCCGCAGGGATCACGAAGGGTTCCGACGTCCAGCCCAAAGCTTTACGAGCCCCTTCAATCTCAGAGGCGCCCAAGGGCTCACCATGGGATTTGGCTGTGCCAGCCCGCGTGGGCGCGCCATAACCAATCACCGTCTTGCAGGCAATCAAAGTTGGACGATCGGAGGCTTTGGCGGTTTCAATGGCTTTGAGAATAGCATCGGGATCATGGCCATCAATGCGGCAGGCGGCCCAGCCGGCCGCTTCAAAGCGCTTCACCTGATCAACAGAATCCGCAATTGAAATGGGGCCATCAATGGAAATGCCATTGTCATCGAACAGCACAATCATGCGATTGAGTTTGAGGTGACCAGCAATAGCGATGGCTTCTTGCGAAATGCCTTCCATCAGATCGCCATCGGAGGCCAAAACATAAGTGTAATGATCGACTACATCGCCAAATTCGGCTTGCAACATGCGCTCAGCCAAAGCCATGCCCACAGCTGTGGAAATGCCCTGACCCAAAGGGCCGGTTGTCGTCTCGACACCGCGCGTATGAAAGACTTCCGGATGGCCGGGTGTCTTGGAGCCGAGCTGACGGAAATTCTTGATCTCATCGATTGTCATCTCCGGCTCGCCGGTCAGATGCAATAAAGCATAGAGCAGCATGGAGCCGTGACCTGCCGAGAGCACAAAGCGATCGCGATCGGGCCAAGACATGTCAGCGCTGTCATATTTCAGCACTTTGGTGAACAGCACGGTGGCAATATCGGCCGCCCCCATGGGCAGGCCCGGATGGCCCGAATTGGCCTTTTGCACCGCATCCATTGCCAAGGCCCGGACCGCATTGGCCATGGAGGCATGAGAAACGGACATGGGATTTCCTTTCGGGATAGAGCGGACAAGAACAGATTGCGCTGATCCGCCAGGCTGACTGCCGGTTTGATAGCACCCATGTCCCCTCTGTCAACGCGCTGAGAGAGCTCAAGGCAGCCAAATCACAGCCATTGCTTGCATTGTCCTGTGTGTGAGGGCGGAACTGCGTTGACCAACAAGCCTCGGATGTTCCAAATAGTTGCACTGTTTTCTGGATCCAAGGTCTCAATGACCCTCCCACCTCGCCTCGATGCTGCACTCCAGCGCCTTGCTTCCGCCCTCGATCAACTCGAGGCCGCGGCCGCGCGCCGTGCCCGCTCGGATGCCCAGCGGGTCGATCTGGAGGAGGAATTGGCGATTATGCAGGATGATCGCTCGCGCCTCGCCGTCGAGCTGGATGGCGCGCTGGCTCGCACCAAGGCGATGAGCCATGCTAATCAGGATGTGCAAAGGCGCTTGGATAAGGTCAGCCAGACCATTCGGGCCATTTTGCCTGAAGATCCCAGCGCGGAGGGCTAAATGGCACATGTGAATGTTACCATTGCCGGACGCGCCTATCGCATGGCCTGCGAAGATGGGCAGGAGCCGCATCTCGAGCGCCTCGCCCAGACCATTGATCAGCGCATCAATGATATGCGCAAAACCTTTGGCGAGATTGGCGATCAGCGCCTGACGGTGATGGCAGCCATTAGCATTCTGGATGAAGCCAGTGATCTTCATGCGAAGATCGACAGCCTCGAGGCTGAGCTGGCAAAGCTGAAATCCGCCAACGCGGGTGCCGAAAGCGCAGAGGAAAACTGGTCCAATGCTCTAGCTAAAGCTTTGGACGATTCGGCTGGCCGCATCGAGCGTCTGGCGCGGGATCTGGCCAGCGGCAAAGAGGGCAGCACACCATAAGTCGGCCAAAAATATTATAAGTATTTGATTTATAGTCTATAAGACAGGGGTGGGCCCACCGCCCATATAAACACCCAAGCCCGGCCCACTGCCAGCCGCCAATAGGCTTTGGCAGGCCGCCTGATAGAGATCAGCTGGCAGGGGACCTTTGGCGGCGCTGGCAATATTGGCCTGCAAATGCGCCAGATTGGTTGTGGCGACCAATGCCACATCCAGATTGGGATTGGTCAGAGCGAATCGGATCATGAATTCGATTGGATCCATGCCTTTGATCAGCTCATTCAGCCCGGCGCGCTGCCAAATTCCCTGCACCTCGCCTTGCGCTGTGCCAATGGGGCG
>CAIVAX010000516.1 GCA_903903935.1 uncultured Hyphomicrobiales bacterium
CGCTCACTTTTTAGTTTGTGCTTAGAATGACAATTGAGGAAGAAATTGACCGACTTTACGCTGGGAGCAAAACGTTTGCTGTGCCGCCGTCTTGGCATTTTGAAGGCGAGTCTCGTAATCGTTTGGAAATGAGAGTGCCTCTTTCAATTGATTATGTGACAGAGGAAGGCTTGTTTCTTTATGGAAGTTGTTACCCGCATGTGAAGGATGGCGGAGTTACATTCGTGTTGCTTTATCATCCCGCTCAAGGCCTTGCTGGACCTATCGTGCGGTTCTGTTGGAATCCACTCCACGACCATAAAAATATCGGTGGACACAAAGGGGAATGGGCCTGGAAACCAATTGTGACCACTCATTTACACGGGTTTGAACTTAACCGTAAGTATGGGTGGGACGGGATGGTACGAAAGAATCTGCCCATTGCATTGCCCGTCGATGAAGAGTTAAGCGACTTTCGCGACATGCTTGAGTATGTCGGAAAAATCTTTAAAATAGCGGATATTCAAAGAGTTCCAGTTCCAGAATGGCAACAGACCTTGATTTGATATGAATTTGCAACTGCAAAACGATGCCACACTTATCACTGTCGCTGAAGAGATTTCACGACAGATGGCTGTTGCGTCTTTGCGCGATGGAAGCGTCTTTATTCGTACACCAATCTGTTACCCAAGCGGAACTTCAGTTGTGATTCAGATTGATGGTTCTAAGGATCATTATTTTGTCTCCGATATCGGACTTGGACATCAAGAAGCACTGATGGTGAATGCATCTCCATCTTATTGCAAAATAGCTCGTCATCTCAGTCAGGATACTGGAGTGTCTTTTGACAATCGGAGTTTCTTTGTCGCTCAATCCACGCGCTCAGACTTACCCTCAGTGGTTAGCGCAGTGGCAAATCTGTCGCTGAGGGCCGTCATTCAAACTTTGATTAGGCTTGAAGAGAAGAAATCCGATCTTGAGAAAACTCTCCTCATTCATCGTCTTGAGGATATTTTTGGGCGAGACCGAGTGTCTAAGGATGTCTCTATTTTTGGCGCTTCCCATTTAGAATGGGAGGTTGCAGCTCGTGTCTCTTGTGACAGGATCGTCTCAATTTTTGACCATGTTAAACTCCACAAAACATCAGTGGTGAGTGCTGTGGCGAAGTTCCATGATATTGCGCGACTCCCAGATCCGCCCAAACGTATTGTGACTGTTACCGATAAGGCGTCTATGGCTGATTATCTCAGTTTGCTTTCCCAGGCGGCCAGCGTGATATCTCTTTCTGAGGCCTCTGATGAGGTGGTCAGAAAACTGGCTGCCTGATTGTCTGAAATCAGGGCGAATATATTTTTCCTTATGCCCCAACACTCTTTGCCACAAAAGTCATGCGGGTTTGGTTGTGGCCGATATTATGGGGTGCACGTTCGGCACTCCATCCATGTTTGCTGAGCAGGACCAAGGCTTCTTCTTCCCGATAGCGGGTGAGGCCGATGGAGCTGCGCAATTTGCGATAATCGGAAAAGAAGGTTGCCAATAGTCCAAGGCAGGCCGCGATGAAAAAGCCGCCCGTGATCGCAAAACCAAAGAGGGCTGTTATATCGCCCAGAGCACCAGAGTCTTTTGGGATGACATCGCCAATGATCAAACGTCCCTCGGCTTTGAGCTTGCGTTTGCAAAGATCCAGCGCATCGCCGCATTCGCCATGCGAGAGATATTGCACAACCGAATTGATCACGATCAGATCGAGGGAATGATCCGCCAATTGGCTGAGCTCGGGTTCATCGAGAATTTGAATTTTGGAATGATCGGCGAAATCCTGTTTTAATTTGGCGCGCACATTGGGGGCTGTATCAAATAAATAGAGGCGCTCGCATTTGCTGGCGATTAATTGTGCTGCGCCTGCTTCGCCGCAGCCATAATCGAGCATATGTGTGGTGGGGCTTTTGATCAGATCGCAGATATCTCTGCCGATCAGGTCAAAGTGCAAACGATGGTGGCGCGCGTTTACATAGATCTTATGTTCGCCATTCCAGAAATCGCGCCAGGACATAGTGCCTCCAAGGCCAAAGGGTGAGGCCAAGATGAGATCAGGCGGCCTTGGCTTTGTCCATCATCGCCACAAATCTCTTGAAGAGATAGTGACTGTCCTGCGGGCCAGGCGAGGCTTCGGGGTGATGCTGGACAGAAAAGGCGGGACGATCGGTAAGCGCAATGCCGCAATTGGAGCCATCAAACAAGGAGCGATGGGTTTCCTTGGCATGGGCGGGCAGCGTGGCGACATCCACGGCAAAGCCATGGTTCATCGAGACGATCTCCACCTTATTGGTAGTGTAATCCATCACAGGATGATTGGCGCCATGATGGCCCTGATGCATTTTTGTCGTCTTGGCGCCTACGGCCAGCGCCATCATCTGATGCCCAAGACAAATGCCAAAAGTGGGGATCTTTTTGTCCAGCAAAGCGCGGATCACCGGCACGGCATATTTGCCAGTTTCGGCCGGATCGCCCGGGCCATTGGAGAGAAACAGCCCATCGGGCCGCAGGGCTAGAATATCCTCAGCGCTGGTGGTGGCGGGCACGACGCTGACCTTGCAGCCAGCCGTGGCCAAAAGGCGCAGAATATTGCGCTTAATGCCAAAATCCATCGCCACGACATGATAGAGGTCTTGGCTGCGCTTGCCATAGCCCTCGCCCAGCTGCCAGATTGTTTCATCCCATTGATAGGGCTTTTGCGTCGTCACTGTTGGCACCAAATCCATACCATCAATGCCGGGCCATTCGGCCGCCTGTTTTTTCAAGGCGGCAAGGTCGAACTGGCCATCGGGGGCATGGGCGATGACGGCATTGGGCATGCCTTTTTCGCGAATCAAAGCTGTCAAAGCTCGGGTGTCGATGCCGCAGAGGCCAATGATATTGCGGGATTTTAGCCAAGCGTTGAGATGCCACTGGGCTCTGAAATTGGATGGATCGGTAATCGGGGCCTGCACAATGGTGCCGCGCACACCGGTGCGGGCGCTCATATCGACCGTTTCAATATCTTCGTCATTGGTGCCCACATTGCCAATATGGGGGAAGGTAAAGGTGATGATCTGGCCAGCATAAGAAGGGTCGGTCAGGATTTCCTGATAGCCGGTCATTGCCGTATTGAAACAGACCTCACCCACGGCCTGGCCGGTAGCCCCTAGGCCAAAGCCCTGAATCACAGTTCCGTCCGCCAGAACCAGAAGCGCCGTATGCTGGGTTTGGCTCCAGCCGGAGGCGGCATTGTTCTGAACGCCAGTCTTGTCTTGAATGGCCGTCATGAGCGCTCTACACCAAGAGGGAAAGTCATTGTGGTGATTTGGAGCACTCGCTCGAGCCCGTCAAGCCTTGTGAAAGGGAATGCGTCATGCGTGAACAGTTCAATTCTCAGCTCAAAGAGGCCATGAAGGCTGGAGATAAGCGCCGGGTGGCGACCATTCGCATGATTACGGCCGCCCTTAAGGATCGCGATATTGAGGCTCGCGGGGCGGGTAAAACCATTTCTGATGACGACATTCTCGCTCTCTTGCAGAAAATGGTGAAAAGCCGCCAAGAATCAGCCGAGATTTATGAAAAGGCCGGCCGCGAGGATCTCTCGACGCAGGAGCGCGAGGAAATCGCCATCATTAGCGAATTTCTCCCCAAGCAAATGAGCGATGAGGAGGTCACAGCGGCGATCAAGGCGGCCATGGCCGAGACGGGTGCTGCGGGCATGAAGGATATGGGCAAGGTAATTGCCGCTTTGAAGGGCAAATATACCGGCCAGATGGATTTTGCCAAAGCCAGCGCCAGCGTCAAAGCCATGCTGGCCGGCTGAGGTTTTGATGAGTGCACATTCACTGATCATGGCGTTGATGGGTGGAGCCCTGATTGGCCTAGCCTGTGTGCTGCTCTTGCTCGCTCTGGGGCGCATTGCCGGTATTTCCAGCCTGATGTCGGGTGTTTTGGCCGGGCTGATGGCGTTCAATTTTGATTCCCATCTGCGCTGGCGTTTAGCCTTTCTGATCGGACTGCCGCTGGGTGCTCTATCCGTCTCAGCTTTGGGCTGGAGCGAATGGAGCCATATCCGCATGCAAGTGGGTCTGCCTTTGACGATTGTCTCCGGGCTATTGGTTGGCTTTGGCACGGCGCTAGGGACTGGCTGCACCAGTGGTCATGGCATTTGCGGAATGGCGCGCTTCTCGCTGCGCTCATTAGTGGCAACGATTATTTTCATGGTCGGTGCAGCGGTCAGCGTCTTCATTCTGCGCCATATCATTGGGGGCGCGTGATGATTGCACTTATCGCCCTTGTCATTGGTGTCGTCTTTGGCGCAGGCTTAACGCTGGCGGATATGGTCAATCCGCAAAGAATTGCAGATTTTTTCGATGTCTTTGGCACATGGGATGCCACCTTAGCCTTTGTCATGGGCGGCGCCTTGATGATGGCATTGCCGGGCTTTTGGTTGGTGCGCCGCCGCTCGGCGCCTTTATTTGATGATGTGTTTCATCTGCCGCATGTCACTCAGCTTGATCGCCGGTTGATCTTGGGCGCGCTCATCTTTGGTCTTGGCTGGGGCATTGGCGGGTTTTGTCCCGGCCCGGCGATTGCCGCTCTCGCCTCTGGCTTGATCGAGCCTGTGGTTTTTACTGTGTCGATGGTGGGTGGGATCTTTTTGGCGCGGCGACTGGTGTTGGACAGAGCTTAAGATCTGTCTGCTGCCGTGGCTTTCGTTTAGGTTCACACCAGTGCAATGGCGGCAATCTGGCGGCCATAATCGGCCTCGCCACGATGCGTCATGCGCCGATAGCTGTAGAACAAATCCTCTCTGGCATAAGTATCCAGCGCAAGATTGCTAAAGCTGCCAACGCCTGCTGCGCGCAGACGCAGGCCAATAAAGCCCGGCAAATCGAATAGGAAATGACCCTGGCGCTGAGAGGGAATGAAGAAATCAGCATAGCTGGAATCGCTATCGATAAAGCGTGTGCGATAGTCAGCGCCCACTTCATAAGAGGCTTGGCTAATTGTTGGCCCCAAGACGCTGTGAATGGCTGGTCGTGAGGCGCCGAGCTCTTCCATTTTCTGCAAAGTGGTTTCCAAAATTCCAGTCAGTGCACCCTTCCAGCCAGCATGGGCTGCGCCAATCACGCCCGCTTGCGCATCCGCAAACAAAATGATGCCGCAATCCGCCCCCGTCACGCCAATGCCAATGCCGCGGGTTTTGGTCACTAGCGCATCGGTGCGTGGGCGCTCATTGACGAGAAAGGGAAAGGCAATGGTCAGCGCGTCGGCAGAATGAATTTGATAGGGCACAAGGAAATGACTGGGATCCACACCCAAATGTTGCGCCATGCGCCGTCTGTTTTCCGTCACCGCCTGCGGATCATCCTTAGAGCCTATGCCGCCATTTAGTGAGCTATAAATACCCTCAGAGGCGCCGCCCTGACGTGTGAAAAAGGCATGACGAATGCCTTTCGTCTCAAGCTGGGGGGATGAAATGATGCTGTCGGCTTCGAGCATTATGAAACATCCGTTGAATCGAAACCAGCTGGCGGGGCTAGGTCTGGATGGGTGATGGCCATTACTTTGAACAAAGCGCCCATATCGGTTGATTGCTCTGTTTGGGTGAGGCGCGTGAGCGCAGCGGCAATGTCAGCGGCACTCTCCGCGCCTTGGGTCGTATCGGCCTGTCGCATGAGACTGGCCGCGCGGTGATGAATTCCTAAGCGGGTCAAAAAATCCGCCTGTTGCACCGGCCCATAAAGGCGTGCGCCACAGGCGAGGGC
>CAIVAX010000517.1 GCA_903903935.1 uncultured Hyphomicrobiales bacterium
CGCTGGCGCGGCAAAAAGGCCTTGCTATTGGCTTTGCAAATGGTTTACACGCAGGCGTAGAACCCATAGCTAATTTTGCCAAATCACTGACCGGTCGCGGCATTATCCTCACCCCGCTCAGCGCCAGCCTTGGCAAAGGTCAAGCGCCTGTAGCGGGATTGAGTAAATGAATCTGTCGGATTATCGCCCCTGTGTGGGGATTATGCTGATCAATAAAGCGGGCCTCGTCTTCATCGGGCGCCGTCGCAATAAAGCCTTGCGCGAACATGTGGCGCCCAATCACGAATGGCAAATGCCGCAAGGGGGCATAGATGATCAAGAAGAAGGATTGATCGCCGCCAAACGGGAATTGCTCGAAGAGACGGGTGTCTCCTCTGTTTCATTTCTGGCCGAAGCCTCTGATTGGTTCGCCTATGATCTGCCAGAGGATATCGCCCAAGAAGCTTGGAAGGGTCGCTATAAAGGCCAAAGACAAAAATGGTTTGCCTTGCGCTTTGAAGGCGAAGAGTCCGAAATTAATATTGAGTCCCCACCCAATGGCTTGCATGCCGAATTTGATGCTTGGCGTTGGGAGAAGATGGCTCTTTTGCCGGATCTCATCATTCCCTTTAAGCGACCAGTCTATGAACGCGTGGTCAGTGAATTTGCGCATCTGGCGCGCTAAGCGCAGACCAATCAGCCTTTCACTCTGCCATCAGCACGCAAGTTCCCTCGACCGTGACGAGGATTTCTGCCCCTTGCTGCGGCAGAGGGTCCCCGCGCAATAACAGCGGAATGATCACGCCAGCCACATCGACACTGGCTAAATAATGATCGCCATTAAAAACCAGTCGAAGGATTGTGCCCGGCACACCTGTGCCCGGTTGCGCCAAAACAAATTGCTCCGGCCGAAGCAGGATCTGGCCTGTCTGTGTCAGATTGGCAGAGGGGGTTTGCAGGGGAATGCGGCCTAAGCGTGTCGTGGCAAAACCATGCGCAATCTCGGCCTCAAGAAACAAAGCCGTGCCAGTCAACCTTGCAACATCGGCATTCATTGGCGATTGATAGAGCTGGGCGGGCGTATCATATTGCGCAATCGAGCCCTGTGTCATCGCCGCAATTCGATCGGCACTGCTAAAGGCTTCCAAAGGATCATGCGTGACCAGAATGGCGGTTGCCCGCGCACTGCGTAAAGCGCTGGCGACCTCCATGGCCATAGCGCGGCGCAAATCAAGATCGAGCGCATTAAAGGGCTCATCAAGCAAAATAAGACTGGGGCGCGGCGCCAAAGCGCGGGCCAGCGCTGTGCGTTGTTGTTGGCCGCCAGAGAGCTGATGGGGAAATCTGTCTTCAAGACCGCTCAAGCCGGTAATATGCAGCACTTCATCCAAACGTGCTTTGCTCTGCGCACCAGGCTTGAGGCCGAAGGTAATATTCTTTGCCACATTCAAATGTGGAAACAGCGAGCCTTCTTGCGGCACATAGCCGATCTGCCTGCGTTCAGGGGGAACATAAAGACCCGGGCCCGCGACAAGACGGCCATCAATTTTGATCGTCCCCGAACCGGGTTCGGAAAAGCCAGCGATCAGCCGCAGCAGAGTTGTCTTGCCGCTGCCGGAGGAGCC
>CAIVAX010000518.1 GCA_903903935.1 uncultured Hyphomicrobiales bacterium
GCTTCGACCGTATCAATGCTCTCGGCCGATTCGACCAGAAAATCTTTTAAAAGATCATCCATAAAAAAAAATCCGACGGTTACCAAAACGGCACCCGTCAAGATCTTACATGAGCTCAGTTAATTTAGAATTGAACGCGGTCTCAGCCCGCGCTCAATGCTGATCAGCTTAGCCTATTGCCGCTTGTGCAGTCGCGGTTTTCGCCGCCTCTTCGAGGGGCGCGGTCTCAGCGCTCTGAGCACCAGCGATGGGAGCCGCGCTGATGAGAACACGCTCTGCGTTCACATCAACCTCGATCTGCATTTTGGAATCGCGCGCCACAAGGCCAGCATAAAAGGCTTGGATGCCATGGGCATCAACATGGCCATTTTCAGGCGTGCCCGCCAATAAAGCTGGCACGCCATGCGCGAGGCGCAAATTCGGGCCACGCGATTCAATGCTCATTCGAATGTGATCGTCCTCGCCTTCAATCGTGAGCGTGATCACGCCGCCGCGCGGAATAGAGGCGGCTGCAATCAGGCAGAGATTAAGAATGAGTTTGACCTTATTTTTGGCCATCAGCACGCGCGGGGCTTTCCATTCAAGCTTTGTGCGCTCATCGGCCAAAAGGCCACGGGCCACCAATTCAGCATCGCCCGTATCAATCGAGGCGCCAGCCGAACCTGCGGCACCAAAGGCCAGTCGGCAGAATTGTAAACGAGCGGAAGCTGTGCTTGCGCTCTTCTTGATCAGATCAATGGCAAAGGCACGCATTTCGGCGTCCTTCTCCTCTTCCAACACTTCCAGCCCATTGACGATCGCCCCCACGGGGCTGATCACATCATGGCAGACGCGGGAGCAGAGCAGAGCTGCAAGATCGAGAGCATCAAGAGAAAAGACGGACATGAAGCTTTCCGTTCATCAGGTTCGAACATTGAAGCCGCAGACCCTAAAGCCAGCGGATGCACCGACAATGCGCTCAGAGGAGCGAATCACGATTGAGATGCTAGGCGCAATTGGCCAACAAAGGAATCGGCACAATCTCCCACTTCTAGGAAATAGATTTTTTGTTAAGGGATCCTTACCAAAGCGCCATTGACGATCAGTTTGCGGCCTCACATACAAAACCCGGCGCTTTTGGCGCCGGGTGTGATGTTAAAGTCATATTGAATGATCAGGTCAGGCGAGAGTGGCCTTGAACAGTGCGAGTGAACGCTCCCATGCGGTTTTGGCGGCATTGGCCTCATAACGCGGCTGCTGCGTGTCATCATTGAAGGCATGATTGGCGCCTTCATAGACAAAGAGCTGATAATCGACCTTAGCGTCCTTCAAGGCCTTTTCAAAATCCGGCAGCAAGGCCCCCAGACGTGTGTCGAGCTTTGTGTCGCCATAATGAGCGAGCAGTTTGGCTTTGATCTTGGGCACTTCGGCCAAAGCCGGAGGTGCGCCATAATAGATCACGCCAGCATTGAGGCTTGGGTCTGTCACCGCCATCTGGCTGATCACACCACCACCCCAGCAAAAGCCAACAGCGCCAACTTTGCCATTGGACTCAGCGCGCGTGCGCACATAGGCCACAGCGGCATTGGCATCGCCCGTGACTTTGGCGTTATCCAGCTTGGGATAAAGCTTCATGGCCTCGTCTTCATCTTTTGGACTACCGCCCAATTGCGACAAGAAATCCACGGCCAGGGCATTATAACCATCGACAGCAAAGCGGCGGGCGAGATCCTCAATATGGGGATTAAGACCACGGTTCTGATGCACCACCACGATTGATCCGCGCTTGCCCTCTGCTTTGGGCTTGGCCAGATAACCCTTCACCTCGCCAGAGGCACCTTTATAGGTCACCTTTTCGATAGTGATGCGGGCATCATTTTCCGCAATGGTAGCTGCATTGGCATAATTGGATTGCAACAGCGGCAAGAGCGCAGCTGCAGCAGACAGACTGCCAACAATTTTAGCAGCCCGCTCGATAAACAAGCGGCGATCAAAATGCACATGTACGAATTCATCGTAGAGATCAATAATACGCTGGTCCATGAATTCCTCCTCTTCAGTCTTGTCCAGTTTGGTTTGAACAGGGTCTAACCTGTCCCAGTTGAAAGGCGCAAGAACAGATCCGATCATAACAAATCTGGTTCAGAAACCAAGTTGAGCCACGCCGGAGTGTGACTTTATCCCGTCCGAGCAAAACCTGATCACAGGGTGAGAACAATCTTGCCAATATGCTGGCTGGTCTCCATGCGGGCATGGGCTTTGGCGACATCAGCAAAGGCAAAGGTCGAGTCAATCACGGGGCGGATTTTGTCTGCCGCAATATGCGGCCAGACATTGTCATAAAGGGCTTTGGCAATCGCGCCTTTTTCCGCCACCGTGCGCGGGCGCAGGGTTGAGCCTGTATAGGTCAGGCATTTGGCTGAAATGGGCCGAATATCGAGTTCGATTTTATAGCCCATTTGGCTGGCAATCTGCACAATGCGGCCATTTTGCGCCGCAGCCTGAAAATTGCGATTCACATAGGGGCCAGCGACCATATCGAGAATGACATCCACGCCCTTGCCTTGTGTGTGCTGCTTGACCAGCTCGACAAAATCCTGATTGCGATAATTGATTGCCAGATCAGCCCCCAATTTGAGGCAGGCAGCGCATTTCTCATCGCTGCCAGCCGTGACAATCACTTTGGCACCAAAGGCTTTGGCCAACATTATGGCCGTTGTGCCAATGCCCGATGATCCGCCATGAACCAGCAGAGTCTCACCCGCTTGCAACCGGCCTCTGGCAAACACATTGGTCCAGACGGTGAAAAACGTCTCGGGCAGAGCCGCCGCTTCAATCAGGCTCAGCGAGCCGGGAATTGGTAGGGCACAGGATTCATGAACGCTGACATATTCTGCATAGCCACCGCCATGCACCAGAGCACAGACCTGCGTGCCCAGAGCAAAGCGCTCGGCTCCCTCGCCAAGCGCCACAATTGATCCGGCAACCTCCAGACCTGGCAGATCGGAAGCTCCGGCAGGTGCTGGGTATTTTCCCTGACGCTGCGAGACATCGGGGCGATTGACCCCGGCTGCGGCGACCTTGATGAGGATTTCGCCTGCGCCAAGATTTGGCAGGGAGCGGGATACTGGCTTGAGCACCTCTGGCCCACCGGGCTCGCTGATGGCCATAGCTGTCATGGTGGCGGGAAGCTGGGTCATAAATCCTCACTCCAGGGGCGAATAGTTGAGCTGTTCTAGATATATCCCTTGGTAACCTTCCCCTTGTCGCCTGTCTATCCGCAGCTGAGGGCAAGGCAGTTCGAAACACAAGCCAGCTCGTGACAGATGCGTGAGGCCTGAGTAAACTTTCGCTCTCACTTTGCCACATGAGGGGGCTGCTATGGCACAGACTGATGATGATCCATTCTCCACCGCACCCTTGAAAAAGCCCGCCGTGCATGAGATCGGACAATCGCTCGATCTCCTCTCGGTGAGCGAAATTGATGAACGAATTGAATTGCTCAAGGCTGAGATCCTGCGCCTGTCTGAGAGCCGCAATGCCAAAGCCGCCTCTCGTCTTGCAGCTGATGCGTTTTTCAAATCGTGAGGGATGGTTTGCGAAAACACAAAAAGTGGCTGCATTTTACTGCGAATTAAGGATTCCAGACTATTAATAACTCATCCTGTTTCGACAGGATATCTGAGTGACTCCTGTCACTTTGTTTGACGCCTCCCTGTTACCAACTTTTAAGCCGCCTTCGGGCGGCTTTTTTTGTGCTTCTGCTGGCGAGCCTCCTGCAGACCTTGTTCGATCTTGGCGCCGGCCATTAAGGTTAACGAAGACTAAAGAGCACAAGCCGTCAATTTTGCGCTATGGTCACTCCAGATCGAATTGCCGATTATCCCAGGCCCGCAGGGGCCGCGTGCGGGAGAGCGTTAAAATGGCTAACTTAATTTCTTTCAATGAGGAACCGGCCAATACGGTGTCCTTTGCCAGCATGCTGGCTGCCTCTGACACATTCAAAATCCTGTTCAAGGATGGCATGGCTTTGGTCGAAGAATCGGCCGCCTATCTGGATGGGCCAGGGCGCATGGACTCCAAGAACCTCTCTCGCTTGGATTCCCTCAGCTATGCCTCAGAAAGCATGCGCCTGACCACGCGCCTCATGCAGATGGCGTCTTGGCTTTTGCTGCAAAGAGCCGTCAATGAAGGGGAGTTATCCCCAACTCAGGCCGCCTCTGACAAACATAAGGTCAAATTATCGCAACAAGAGCTGGCGACACCGCCCGATCAATTTGCCCGCCTTCCTGCCAAGCTCAGAGATTTGTGTGAGCGCTCGCTGCGCCTGCAAAGCCGGCTGATTCATCTCGACCGGCTGCTCTACGCCAAGCCAAACTCAGTGGAGACCCCGCCTATGGGTTTGCGTTCACAAATGGAAAGGCTCCAACAAGCCTTTACTTCCCCCTCGGCCTGAGAACCACAGGCTGATCGTCAGATTGATCTGACCCCAACTCGACATAACCCCCAAACACACCCTGACACAAAAAGAACCCCCGACCGCAAGGCCGGGGTTTTTCTATGGAATGGATGCTCGATAAGGCAATAAAGTGCCTTATAAAACAGTATATTACTTCTTGACTTGGCCGATCGAGCCAAAGCGTGAGGTAAATTTCGACAAACGGCCGCCCCGATCGAGCAATTGGGCGTTACCGCCAGTCCAGGCTGGATGGGTCTTGGGATCAATATCGAGCGCCAGCTTGTCACCTTCGCTGCCATAGGTGGAGCGGGTCACAAATTCGGTGCCATCGGTCATGACGACCTTGATCGTGTGATAATGGGGATGGATATCGGCTTTCACGGATCTGTCCTTTAATTGTCAGGCGGCCGAATGCTCGGCAGGGATATGAGCTTTCCCTAGCGGGATTGATGGGTTCTATATCCCAGCCCAAGGGGGGAGACAAGACCAAGTTGGTCCCCTTTCATCATCGATCTTGCGAACATGGATAAAGGGCGTAAACAGCCCTCATGACTGACACGACCCTCAAGGCTGGTTCCAGCCCCACCCGAACCTCTTTGCGATCCCTTTTGCCCTTGGCCCCCTATGCGGTCCGCCATCGCTTATGGATCTTGGCGGCGCTGATTTCGCTCACCGTGGCCTCGGCGGCCACTTTGACCGTCCCCTTAGCTTTGCGCGGCATGGTGGACCATGGATTTACTGCCGAGACTGCGGATCTGATCAATTGGTACTTTGGCGCCATGACTCTCGTTGTCACGGTTTTATCGATCGCCTCGGCGAGCCGCTATTATCTGGTGATGAGCTTGGGCGAGCGCGTGGTCGCAGATTTGCGCCGCGATGTCTTCATTCATCTGGGTCGGCTGGATGCGGGGTTTTACGATCTGTCCAAAATTGGCGAATTATTATCCCGTCTGACGGCTGATACCACACAGATGAAATCGGCCTTTGGCGCCTCGGCCTCCATGCTGCTGCGCAATCTGTTTTTGTTTTTTGGTGCCATCATTATGATGATCATCACCAGCGCAAAATTATCAGCGCTCGTCTTGATCGCCATTCCTGTGATTGTCTTTCCGCTTGTCGCCTCCGGGCGCTCGGTCAGGGCGCGTTCGCGTGCGGCCCAAGATTCCTTGGCTGATGCCACGGCCTTTGCCTCAGAAAATCTAGGCGCTGTACGCACGATGCAATCTTTTAATGCACAAGGCCTGACCTCGGGTCGGTTCTCAGCAGCGATTGAAGAGGCTTATATCACTGCCAAACGCGCTTTAGGTGCTCGCGCGATTTTGACAATGATCGCTATCTTCCTTGCTTTTTCCAGTGTGATTGGTGTGCTCTGGCTTGGTGCGCATGATGTGCTCGAGGGGCGGATCTCGGGCGGGCTGTTATCGCAATTCGTGCTCTATGCGGTGTTTGGTGCCAGCTCTTTGGGGCAATTGTCCGAAGTGTGGAGCGAATTATCTGCAGCCGCTGGGGCAGCGGGGCGTATTGCTGAAATTCTAGCTGTGCGCCCGGGTATTGTCGCACCCGATCATCCCCTGCCTATGCCTGAGCCCCCGCGTGGCGAAATCATCTTTGACCATGTCAGTTTTGCTTATCCCACACGCCCTGAGACCGTTGTGCTCAAAGATATCAGTCTTCACATTCGACCAGGCGAGACCATTGCCATTGTCGGCCCTTCGGGTGGTGGCAAATCTACTTTGTTTCAATTGTTGATGCGCTTTTATGATCCACTGCACGGCAGCATAAGCATTGATGGCGTGGCTCTGCCGCAGACTGAACCCGACCTCGTGCGCGCCCGCATGGCGCTTGTGCCGCAAGATCCGGTGATCTTTGGCGCCAGTGTCAAAGACAATATTGAATATGGTCGCCCCAATGCATCTATGCAGGATATTCAACAAGCCGCCGATCGAGCTGCGGCCAGTGACTTCATTGAAGCGCTACCGGAGGGCTATGATACGCGGCTTGGCGAGCGCGGTGTCACCCTGTCAGGCGGGCAACGCCAAAGACTCGCAATTGCCAGAGCGATTTTGAAAGATGCGCCCATTCTCTTGCTCGATGAAGCCACCTCTGCTTTGGATGCCGAGAATGAAACCTTGGTGCAAAAGGCGCTTGATCAAATCATGCATAATCGCACCACTTTGGTGATTGCGCATCGGCTGGCCACCATTCTCAAAGCGGACCGAATTCTCGTAATGGAGGCTGGTCAGATTGTCGAAGAAGGCACGCATCACAGCCTAGTTGCAGCCAATGGGCTTTATGCCCGTCTGGCACGTTTGCAATTTGAAGCGGCCGCAATCTAAACCCATTGCGTTCAAACTGAGTTTCAGGCGCGCCATTCCAGCACAAAGGCCGGATCGCCGGTCACTCCATCTTGTGCCGATCCAATCTGCCGAAAGCCCTCGCGCTCAAAAAATCGCAAGGCGCGGCCATTGTCCTTAGCGACAACGACCTCTAGGCGCGCGGGCGCGCAGGTACGGGCCTGTTCAAGGAGCGTTTTAGCCAATCCCGAGCCCAGAGCCTCTGGCGCCACAACTATCTGCAGCACGCGCTTGGTCTGAGGATCAATGGTAACAAAGCCGCGCATATGGCCGCTCATGGCATCAAGCGCGCAAAAGGTTTTGGCGCCCAGATCATGCCAAGCCTCGATCTCCTCAAAGAGCCAGCCGCGGCGGTCCTCAAATTCGACCTTGGGGCGTGTGAGTGACGAAGTGGCCGCCCAAATGCGCCCCGCATCAATATGATCGGGACGCAAAAAATAATGCAGATGGACATCATTCATATCAGCACGGATCCGCATCGGGCACCTCACTCACAGAGCCCAAGTTTAGCTGATCTTGCTCTTAAAAGACAATCCACGGCGCGGGGGCGCTCAGCGAATGGCGACCACTGGTGTGCCAACGCTGATACGCTCAAAAAGATCGACGACATCTTCATTGAGCATACGGATGCAGCCATAAGAGGCGGCTGTGCCGATTGATTTGCGCATGGATTGCGATGTGCCGTGAATGGCGATCTCATCCAGGCTCAAAGTTATAGCCCGCTCGCCCATGGGATTGCCCGGCGTGCCGCCAGGGATCAGATCGGGCAAATTGGGATTGTCATGTTTAACAACGGCGGGCGGCGCCCAATCGGGACGGACAAATTTATCTTTCACATAGGCTACACCAGTCCAAGCTGCTTTGCCCTTGCCGACGGCAACGGGATAGAGAATGGCCTGATCTACGCCTGTGACCAGATAGAGCTTTTTCTTGCTGACATTGATCACAATTGTGCCAGCAGGATAGGTCTGGCCCAGCTTAATGCCAACTTCACCGCGCGCATGGCTTGTCGCCACGGAGGAATGACGAGCCGTGCCGGCCTGAGCAGATGTTGATAAAAGCGCAATAGTAAAAATGCCAGCCCCGCAAAGCAGGCTGAGCCGAAATGATCCGTACACCATGAAACCCCCGATAAACGCAACTGCGTCATCTTTGATCAATTGGTTAAACAACAGATTAAGGGATGAGTCTGCGACGCCTGTGCAACAGTGAAAATTTTTAAATGACCGCCTCCCCACATGCTTTGGCTGCGCCAGCGCGCTTTTTGTGCTAATGGTCTCACATCATTCACGATCCTAAGGGGGGCGGCATGGCTGAGCATGACGAGGATGAGATTTTTGTCAGCACGCAATGGCTGGAAGGTCGATTAAACCATCTCTCCTTGGCCATTTTGGATGCCTCTTGGTATTTGCCAACCGCCGGACGCGATGCAGAGGCAGACTATCTTCAAGGACATATTCCAGGTGCTGTGCGGTTTGATATCGACACAATTTGCGATGCCAGCTCAAGCCTGCCGCATATGCTGCCTGATGCCAAGACGTTCGCGGCGGCGGCCTCGCGCTTGGGCCTGACCACTCAAACCAGTGTGATTGTCTATGATGGCGCAGGCCTTTTGGCGGCACCGCGCGTGCGCTGGATGTTGAAGATCTTTGGCCTTCAAGATGTGCGGATTCTCGATGGTGGCCTGCCCAAATGGATCGCCGAAAACCGCCCGCTGACAAGCGGACTGGAGACAAGGCAGCCTAAATTCTTCCAAGCCAAGTTGGATGCCAAAGCTGTGGCTGATCTTGCGCAGGTGCGACAAGCGCTCATTGATGGCAGCGCGCAAATTCTTGATGCTAGACCGGTGGCGCGTTTTGCTGGGCTTGCGCCTGAGCCAAGGCCGGGAGTGCGATCAGGTCATATGCCCGGTACGATCAATGTGCCGTCTGATCTTTTGATTGAAAACGGCCGACTGAAATCAGGCCCTGAGCTGATCCTCATTTTTGAGGGGCAAGGCGTCACGCCAGATCGCCCCATTATCACCTCATGCGGCTCGGGCGTTACAGCGGCGATTGTCTCACTTGCACTGGAGCAGATCGGTAAGCCTGTGCTGGGGCTGTATGATGGCTCTTGGTCAGAATGGGGAAGCCGGGCTGATTGCCCGATTGCAACATCCACCAGCTGATGTGAATGAAATAGAAAAGGCGCACTCTTGCGAGCGCGCCTGATCAATCCATTCCACTGCAATGTGCGATCAGCTTACATCCAGGGCATCAGCGAAGCGTGGATCACATCCTTCACGCCGCCTTCTTTATTGCCGACTGATTTGATCGCTTTGTCCACTTCGTTCAGACCAAAGCGATGGGTGGTGATCAGCTCGAGCGGGAAGCGCTTGGAGGCCAATTGCTGCAGAGCCAATTCGCAAGCCAAATAGGAATGGCCGCGGGCTGAATGCATGGTGATATATTTGGTCGTCATTTTGCCAATCGGGAAATTGGGGAATTCTGGCATTTCACCTTGAACGACAATGCGGCCAGCTTTCGCCTTCAAAGCTTCAATGCCCAGCGTGATTGGCACAGTGCCAGCCCCTGCCGTGCAATCGAGCACGACATCAACGCCCAGACCGCCGGTATATTCCATGATCTTTTCCAGCGGATTTTCAGCATTCACATTGATGGTGTGATCGGCGCCGAGTTTTTTGGCAACTTCCAGACGTGCGCCATCTTTTGATGTGCCGGTGATGATGATGTTTTTAGCACCTGCCTGTTTGCAGATCACGGTCTGCGACAGGCCTTGCTGGCCGGGGCCCTGAATGAGGACGGTGGAATTATATTTCACCTGACCTTCAAACAAAGACCATTCAATGCCATTGGCCATGGGCGTGACAAGACCAGCGAGCTCGGGTGAGACACCCTTGGGCACATGATGCACCACAGAATTCCAAGGCAGATACACATATTGCGAGAAACCGCCGTAGAGATGGGGCGCGCGCTCAGCTGATGTATAGCCATAGCGAATCGCATCTGGATTAGTGCGCCAATTGGTGTTTTCGCAATGGCGATATTGGCCAGAATGGCACCATTCGCATTTGCCGCACATCACATAATGTTCGACGAATACCAGATCGCCTGCTTTGAAGCCTTTGCGGCGGGTGAATTCCTTGCCGCATTTTTCGATATAACCAATGTTCTCATGGCCCATGATGACGGGAGCTGCGCTCGGGGGATGTTCATAGAGCTTCACATCCGTGCCGCAGATGCCGGCCACTTCCATGCGCATGAGAGCCGCATCTTCAGCGATCTCGGGCATAGGAAATTCACGAATTTCGGTCTTTCCAGGGGCGGTGCGTACAGCCGCTAAAACTTTACTCGCCACAGCAATCTCCTCTTGGGCTTATCATGCCCGGCACATTAGGACCGGGAAACAGGCGGTCAAGCGCAAATTTCACAAATGACAAGGTCTGTCTGGCCAGCGTGACGCAAACCTGCCTAAAATGAGTCAAGGCCAAGAGTCTTTGCAGGCTCATCCCTGCTCAACAGGCCTTTCCCTCGACCCTGCTCATGTGAGGCTATGGACACGCCCAATCCGTTTTTGAAGAAAAACCCCGCTCATCTGGCCGCCATTCGCCAAATCAAGGCATGGACGCAAGAGCGCTTTTCTTTGGGTGAACCAGATGTGGTGAGTGTGGTTGAACTGGCCTGCACTCTGCCCGGCTGCCCGCCTGTCGACACAGTTGTGACCTTCTGGACTGCACCAGAGACCCGGCATCATTTTCGGATCTTTAAAGCGGCTCTTGATGTGGTGGAGGAGGATCTGCCACCCTATTGGATGAAAGATCGCCTGATCATTGACGAAATCATGGGCTGCCCCTGTTGTTAGCAAGGATGAGCCCAGCGCCTCAGGCGCGTATACCGCCAGCCTCTTCATCGGCAACAACCAAATGGCTTTGGCGCACCATCAGAAAGGTGCCACCTGTGCCATCTGGCCTTGTCCATTGACCCGAGATTTCGGAGGCATCTTGACTAATGAGACCAGCAAAATTGACCCTCTGGAGACCCGAGATTTTGTCATCATAGGTTTTGATGAAATCCACCAGACGGGAGTGACGCATCCCATCAATTTGCGCTGAATTGGTCAGAGAACCAGCACGCGTCTCTTGCGTTTCGCCCGAGAGGTTGCGCCCCCGCTCAAGCAGGGTGGCGATAAAGGGAATGGGAACATCGAGGGTTTGAAACGAATACAGACCTTGCCAAATACCGGACAGATTGATTTTTCCGTCCGCA
>CAIVAX010000519.1 GCA_903903935.1 uncultured Hyphomicrobiales bacterium
CCGATATTGCTAAATTGGGCGTACCTTTGACGCCGGATTTTGCCAAAACGCCTGAGGCCAAACAGATTCTTGATTTTGTCTTCAGCCAATCCACCTTTGGGCGTCCCTTTGTCATGGCGCCTGAAGTGCCAGCGGAGCGTGTCGCCGCTATTCGCAAAGCTTTCACAGATATGCTGAAGGATCGCGATTTTCTTGCTGATGCTGATAAAATGAAAATGGAAATCACCGATCCGATGAGCGGCGAAGAATTGGCCACAACAGTGGCCCGCTTATTGGCCTCACCTGTTGATCTGGTGGCTAAAGTCAAACAAGCCATCATCATCAAATAAGCCCATCAATGAGTGCGAGGACGCGCTCAGTCATATCTTGGATATGTCCAATCGTGGATATGTCCGATACGGCCTCCCTCGAGGCTATTGAGGACTTAACCCGCGTTCACGATCGCCTGATGCGCCGCCTGACGATCGAAGGACAGCCATCCATTTGAGCCGGGCAGGGGCCGTTGTGGTCGCCTCTGATCCCGCCACAAAGCCTCAGATATGGGCTTTTAAGGGTAATTTATGGGCAAAGGCGTGGTTCCACAGCTTTTGGTCCACTTTTTTGCTGCATCTGGGTTGGCCTATTGCTATAGAGCCGCACCCGAGTGACACGGGCGAGACGGCGGAGCAAGGTTGATCCTTAGGGCAAGATTGATCCTTAGGATTGGGCTGAGCGGGCGTGGCGGAACTGGTAGACGCGCCGGATTTAGGTTCCGGTGGTGAAAATCGTGGGGGTTCGAGTCCCTCCGCCCGCACCAACTAACCGCAGCGCGCTGCGTCCGAGCCATATGATGAATGAGGGGATAGTCCCCCGACGGAATTTGAGAAGGCGATGAACATGCAGGTGACGGAAACCCAAGCGCAGGGCCTCAAGCGCGCTTACAAGGTCGTTCTGCCAATGGCAGATTTGGCCGCGCGTTTGGATAAAGAACTCCATGATCTTAAGGACAAGGTCCGCATCAATGGCTTTCGTCCGGGCAAAGTGCCCATGAGCCATCTCAAGCGCGTCTATGGCCGCTCCGTCATGGGCGAAGTCGTGCAAAATGCAGTCAACGAAGCCAATCGCAAAATTGTCGAAGACAATCAATTGCGCCTTGCGCAAGAGCCAAAAATCGATTTGGCCGGTGATGCGCAAGAAATCGAAAAGATCATGGCTGTTGAAGCTGATCTTGCTTTCACCGTCAGCCTCGAAGTGCTGCCCAAATTCGACATTGGCTCTTTTGACGATGTCGTGCTGGAGCGTCTGGTGACAGACATTCCCGACGCTGAGGTCGATGAGGCAATTTCCCGCATGGCCAGCCAGAATGCCACTTTCGCTCCTAATGAAGATGGCGCGGCCGCTGCCAAGGGTGATCAGGTCACGATTGATTTTCTGGGCAAGATTGATGATGTCGCCTTTGAAGGCGGCGCGGCGCAAGACACGCCTCTGGTGCTGGGCTCTGGCCAGTTCATTCCTGGCTTTGAGGACCAATTGATTGGCGTCAAGACTGGCGATCAAAAACAGGTCAAAGTGACCTTCCCCGAGGCCTATCAAGCCGCTCATCTGGCTGGCAAGGAAGCGGTTTTCGACGTGACGGTGAAGGCCATTGCAGTGGCGGGCGAAGTCAAGGTTGACGATGAGTTTGCCAAGGGCTTTGGCCTTGAAAACCTCGATAAGCTCAAGGAAGCTATCCGCGCCAATATTCAGCGCGAATATACCAAGGCCTCACGCGAGAAGATCAAGCGCGGCCTTTTGGATGCGCTGGACAAGAAATATTCCTTCGAATTGCCCGAAGGACTCGTCGAGCAGGAATTTGCCGGCATCTGGTCTCAGGTGGAAGCCGAGCAGAAACAGACCGGTAAGGGCTTTGCCGATGAGGGCACTACTGAAGAAGCCGCCCGCGCTGACTATCGCAAGATTGCCGA
>CAIVAX010000520.1 GCA_903903935.1 uncultured Hyphomicrobiales bacterium
CTGCAGTCGCATTTGGTAGTGTTGATGTCGGCCGATCCAGTTTCGCATTGCTTTAGCCATAAAAGCAATCCACGAAGCCGCTGACTGTGCTGCGCGTGGTGCACGCCCGCCAAAACTACCCGTAAGCCGGAACCCCAGAAAATTTCGGCGGTTTGTGGCTACAACTCCAATTTGATTACGTTAAGGGGCGGCCATCCAACCTCTATTTCTGGCGCAACAACACCGGCGAGGAGGTGGTTTTGCTGCTGGAGAAGGGGGCAACTACGACCCGTTGAAATCAAATCCAGCCAGACCTTCCATACCAGCTACTTGGACGGGCTGAACAACTGGACGCGTTACGCGGGTGACGCCGCTTTGCCAGCACAGCTGGTGAGCGCATCGGCATCGAGCACAAGAGCGCGCGAGGTGGTGCGATCCCGCAATGCTGTTTCAACCAGCACGCGTGTGAGGTGTCCCGTGCCCAAGCCCGGTCCAATCACAAACGCATTTTTGCGCTGATCTTGCAGAAGCTCTTTGAGATCGTGCTGGCCATCGCAACGGCGCAGCATGATGGCGCTCAAATGCGCCGCATTCACAGCCAAAGCGTCGCTGGGAGAGGCCAAAGTCACAAGCCCTGCCCCACAGCGCAAAGCGCCTCTTGCAGCCAGACGCGCTGCCCCTGTGGAGATCGCATTGCCGGAGAGCACTAAAACATGGCCCCGATGATATTTATGTCCCGTGCGCGCAGGCTGCGGAAAGACTGATGCCCAGAGAGACGGCTCATTGGCAAAATGATGCAAGCGGATTTCAATCATCACTTGAGGCGAAATGCCGATCTGCTCAACATGGATCTGCCCGCAAAGCGTCCGTCCGGGCAAGAGCAGATGACCGGGCTTGCGCTGGAAGAAGGTGACTGTGGCATCAGCTTCAAGCGCCGCGCCCATGATTGCGCCTGTATCACCATTCACACCCGAGGGCAGATCAATCGCCAGAAGTTTGATTTGTTTCTCTTTGATGAAGGCATTGATGGCTTGGATCAGGATTGTCGTTGGCTCATCAAGAGCGCGTGTCAATCCGGCTCCGAATAATCCATCAATCACCAAATCAACTTGGGTGAGTATCGTCTCACTCAAGGGCAAGATGGGCCCAGTCCATAGGTGTTGCGGCTTGGCCGCATCGCCTGTCCATGGCTTTTCTGAGGTGAGCGCGGCGACGATCACGTGCAAGCCGTGATCCTGCAGGAGGCGCGCAGCAATGAGACCATCGCCGCCATTATTGCCCGGTCCGCAGAGAACGAGAATGCGGCCTGCCTTGCTCGATATCAAGCGCAGCGCGTGTTTGGCGACAGCCGCACCGGCTGCTTGCATCAGCTCAAAGCCAGGCAGGCCGTGTTCAATGGTCAGCCGATCCGCTGCCGCCATTTGGGCGCATGTGAGCAAAAATGCAGGATTTTGCGATATGGTCATGCCGTATCGTCCTCCAAGCTCAGGCTGAGGGCAAGAGGCCCATTTCTACTTGAGCTTAGCCTTGCTGAAGCTGGAGGAGAGAGGGGCAAAGCGACACAGGTTTGGGGCAGTTGCAGAGCGTCATAATGACTCATAGTGTGCAATGCATCATCGAGATTGGGACGCATCATGAAATTACCGCGCAAGTTTTTTGAACCCCTCGCCATTGGCGCGCCCACACCTTTGCGCGAGCCCCCCGTCAAGGTGGAGCGCATGATCCATTTCATTCCGCCGCATAATGACAAGGTACGCGCCCGTGCGGGAGAATTGGCGCAACAGGTTGATGTGCTGCTCGGCAATCTTGAAGATGCGGTACCGTTAGACTCCAAAGAGGCGGCACGGCAAGGCTTTATCGCTATGGCCAAGGCGCATGAGTTTGGCACGACGGGCCTATGGGTGCGCATTAATGCGCTCAATTCACCTTGGATGCTCGATGATGTGATGCAGATTGTCGGCGAGGTCGGCACTAAGCTCGATGTTATCATGCTGCCCAAGGTCGAGGGCGCATGGGATATTCATTATCTCGATCAATTGCTGGCACAATTGGAAGCGCGGCATCACATTGAAAAGCCCATTCTGATCCATGCCATTCTGGAAACGGCCGAAGGGGTGAAAAATGTCGATTCCATTGCAGCCGCCTCGCCGCGCATGCATGGCATGAGTCTTGGGCCTGCCGATCTTGCCGCCTCACGCGGCATGAAAACGACTCGCGTGGGCGGTGGCCATCCCGATTATAAAGTGCTGGCCGATAGTGCGGAGGCGAATGCTCCCCGCCAAAGCTTTCAGCAAGATCTCTGGCATTATACGATCGCGCGCATGGTTGATGCCTGCATGGCCAATGGCATTAAAGCCTTTTATGGGCCGTTTGGTGATTTCTCGGATCCGCAGGCCTGCGAAGCGCAATTTCGCAATGCCTTTTTGATGGGCTGTGTTGGGGCATGGTCGCTGCATCCCTCACAAGTAGGCATTGCCAAGCAAGTCTTCTCTCCCGATCCGGCCGAAGTGGCCTTTGCCAAGCGTATTCTCGAGGCTATGCCCGATGGCTCGGGCGCGGTGATGATTGACGGCAAAATGCAAGATGATGCGACCTGGAAACAGGCACGTGTGATTGTCGATCTGGCCCGCCAAGTCTCCAAAAAAGATCCTGATTTTGCAAAGATTTATAACATTTGAGGGGTTTGAACTCAGCAATTGACAGGCTGGTCAGGGCAGCTTACCAAACCCAAAACAGGGTGAATGATGATCGTACGCAAAGCCAAATTCGCGATCGGGCAAGTGGTGAAGCATCGGAAATTCTCTTTCCGCGGCGTCATCTATGATGTCGATCCGGAATTCGCCAATACGGATGAATGGCTGATGTCCATTCCTGCGGAGGTGCGTCCGCGCAAGAACCAGCCGTTTTACCATCTCTATGCCGAGAATGCGGAAACAGAATATGTGGCCTATGTCTCCGAGCAGAATTTACTGCCAGATGAATCAGGTGATCCCATTCGCCATAAGCAAGTTGCCGATCGATTCGATAAAACGAAGACTGGCACTTATCGCATCAAGCCGCATTTAGGCCATTAAACAGAGCTTGATCTAACAAAAATGCCAGCC
>CAIVAX010000521.1 GCA_903903935.1 uncultured Hyphomicrobiales bacterium
AAACATCTTTGCGCAGCACGGGCCTTGATTATATTCCCCGTCGCTATTGCGAAGCCAAAGCGCGCTTCACTGATGGCAAAGTCCGGCAAGTCGCCTTTTGGATTGGCGAAGGCACTGGAATGGTCGGCTTTGATTGGGGCGTGGAATGGTGCGTCGCGGGTCTGGATCGTTTCAATGCTGATGCGCCCGATTGCAAAATGGTCAAGCCGTGATCAGCCTCAGGGCGTCGCGCATTCTTCGTTCATTCGCACAGCTCCTGCCTAAGCTAATAGCCCTTCCTAAGCTAACAGCTTTGTCTTTGAGTCTTTCTTTTGCATTGGCTGGTCCTTCCCAACTCAGGGCAGAGCCAGCCTTTGATTTTTATGTTCTTGCTCTCTCTTGGTCGCCCAGTTTCTGCCTGATCAATGAGGCGCAGCGGGCAAAACCAGCTGATCAGGCCACAGGCCAATGTGCCCTTGGAGCCGCTTCCGCTTTTGTCCTGCATGGTCTGTGGCCGCAATATGAGGTTGGGTTCCCCTCAGATTGCACTGCAGGGCAACCGGCAAGTCCCGTTTTTGATCAGGCCAAAGGGCTCTGGCCTGAAGAAGGTTTGGCGCGGTATGAATGGCGCAAGCATGGCACATGTGCGGGCAAGGGGCCCTCGGGCTATTTTGCCGATGTCAGACAGGCGCTTGCTAAAGTGATTATTCCGCCAGATTGGATCAAACCCAAGCAAGAGATGAAGCTTAAACCCATCGAGCTTGAGCGCGCTTTTGTGGCTCAGAATCCGCAATTGCGGCCCGGCATGCTGGCCGTTACCTGTCAAAAGGGCTTTTTGCAAGAAGTCCGCATTTGTCTGTCCAAGGATGTGACTACATTCCGGCCCTGTCCGGATGTCGTCAAATCTGCCTGTAGAGCCGATCGCATCACCATTCCTGCGGTGCGGTAATGCGATTGGTGTGTGCATGAATTATCGCCATGCCTTTCATGCAGGTAATTTTGCCGATGTCTTCAAGCATGCTTTGCTGACACGTATTTTGTTCTACCTCCTGCGCAAGCCAACACCCATGCGCTATATTGATACGCATGCTGGCATCGGCCTTTATGATCTCACCAGCCCGCAAGCTCTGCGCAGTGGCGAATCTAAACAGGGCATTGAGCGCATTCTTACAACGCAGTTTGAGGCGCCTGTGCGTGAGCTTTTGCAGCCTTGGCTTGACCAGGTGCACAGCTGTGCGGATGCAACGGGCAAGGCCTGTTATCCCGGCTCGCCCCTTCTCGCCGCGCAGCTCTTGCGTCCGCAAGACCGCTTGATCCTGTGCGAACTGCACAAAGACGATCGCCGTCTCCTCACGCGTCATATGGGACGCGATGCGCGTCTCAAAGTGATCGAAATGGATGGCTATATGGGCCTGAAAGCCTTTGTGCCGCCAATGGAGCGACGTGGCCTTGTGTTGATCGATCCGCCCTTTGAACAGCCCGATGAATTTGAGTTTCTCGCAGAGGGCTTTCTTGCCGCTTATCGGCGTTGGCCGACAGGCACTTATTCACTCTGGTATCCGCTCAAACATCCTTCGCAAGCTCATCATCTGGCCCATCATCTGATCGCCAGCGGCGTCAAACGCCTGTTGCGCATGGAGATGGATATTTGCGCTTGGCGCGCCGAGGGCCCGCTCACCGGCTGTGGTTTTCTGCTGGTCAATCCACCCCATGTCTTGGCAGAGGAAGCGCAAGCTCTTCTGCCAGCTCTCACACACGCTCTGGCCATTGGTGAGGGCGCGGATTGGCGCCTTGAGCAATTGGCGGGTGAGTAAGGCTTGGGCTGTGTCGCAATCGTCTTCTGACTTTTAGGCTTCTGACTTGCGAGAGGCCGTTAGATGCGGCACAAGGTTGACAGTTTTAACAAGGGCTAGATCTCACTGGCTCTTTTTCTGGAGGTGTCATGCTTAAATTGCGTTATTCGCCCGGCTCGCCCTATGGCCGTAAGGCTGCCATAGCCGCAAAACATCTCAATCTTGATCAGCGCATCGCATTGGTGGATTCCGATGCGGATGCCGATGATCGTTTGCGCAAACTCAATCCACTCAAGAAAATTCCACTTCTTGTTTTGGAAGATGACACAGTGATTTTTGATAGTCCGGTGATCCTTGAATATTTTGATCTATTGGCAGGTGGCGGCAAGATCATTCCTAGCGAAACAAAAGCGCGCTTCACATCCCTGACTTTGCAGGCTCTCGCAGATGGCATTACCGATGCTGCCGTACTGATTGCTTATGAGGGACGTTGGCATGAGCCAGATTGCATGTCGGCCAAATGGATGGAGCATCAACAGCTCAAAGTCGATGAAGGTCTGGCGCAAGTCGAAAAGCACATTCCAACGGGGCCCGTCTGCGTGGGGCAGATCTCTCTCGTCTGCGCGCTTGATTTTCTCGAAAAGCGCAATCCAA
The DNA here is from genome assembly GCA_903903935.1 of uncultured Hyphomicrobiales bacterium. GTDB lineage: Bacteria > Pseudomonadota > Alphaproteobacteria > Rhizobiales > Beijerinckiaceae > Terripilifer. The sequence goes on from CAIVAX010000521.1 coordinate 2,427, forward strand.
AGCCCTGGCGTGAGGGTCATCCCAAGCTGGCCGCTTGGTATCAAAATTTTGTTACCAGCGTCCCAGCCTATCAGCTCTGATCGCTTCACTTCAGCAAGCGCTTTGGCTTTTGCCAGAGCGCTTTTTTGATCGGTATGGCAGTCCTCATCACTTCGTTTTTTTGGCGGTTAAACGATCAGCCCCCGGCACAATCTGAGTTGAAGCCACAAGCGCATCTTTGAGGCTGCGGCCATCTGGACCGATCTGAGTTGTACTCAAAACATGTTCAAATTTCTTGCTGGCCTCGCCATTTAAGAGAGATGCCGTGGCTTGCTTTCCTTGGTTAATCGTTGAGGCAATAACAGGTCTGATCACTTTTGGATCTGCCCAGCTGAAGGTGCCTCGCAAATCATAAGCATATTTTTGCGCATTCAGTTGAAATTGATTAATGCTTTTCAGACTGTCATTGGC
>CAIVAX010000522.1 GCA_903903935.1 uncultured Hyphomicrobiales bacterium
GGTGCTGCGATCCAAGTTGCCGGTGGGCTCATCGGCCAGCACGCAATCGGGGCGGGTGACCAGGGCGCGGGCAATCGCCACGCGCTGGCGCTCACCGCCCGATAGTTTAATGCCCCGCTCGCCCACCAAAGTGGCATAGCCCTTGGGCAGGCCTTTGACGAAGTCATCGACATGCGCGAGCCGCGCTGCAGCCAAGATCTCATCCTGACTGGCACCCGGGCGGCCATAAGCAATATTATCCGACAAAGAGCGATGAAAAAGCACCGGCTCTTGCGGCACAAGACCAATCTGACTGCGCAATGAGGCTTGCGTGACCTCGGCAATATTTTGTCCATCAATCAAAATGCGCCCATGATCCAAATCATACAGACGCTGGATCAGTTTAACGAAGGTGGATTTGCCAGCGCCTGATGCACCCACAAGACCGACCTTCTGTCCCGGCGCAATCTCAAGCGAGAAAGTGTCATAAAGGGGTTTGGCCGCGCCCTGATAGCGAAAGGTCACCTGATCAAAGGTGATGCGCCCGGCCCGCACTTGCAGCTGAGAACTGTCCGCCTGATCAGCGACCTGCACACGCGTATCGCGGAATTCAAGCACATCATCCATATCATTGACCGTGCGCTGCACGCTGCGCACATGCTGTGAAATGTCACGCAAATAGCCGGAGATGAGAAATTGCGTGGCAATCAGACTGGCTATATCGCCCGGCGTTGCCCGCTCCATCGTCCATAGCCACACACCCGTGGCAAGCATGGCCGCCTGCAAGATCATCAACAGCACCGCCTGCAACAGACCATTCCAGGCCGAGCGATCCCACCAAATGATCGAGGCTCTCTCCCATTTGGCCGCAACATCGGCAAACAGCCTGTCCTCGCGCTCTTCAGCCGCATAACTCTTCACCGCCTGATTGCCCGAAATGGAATCGGCAATCGTGCCGCTCATGCGCGAATCCAATTCGCGCGCAGCAATATTGGCAGGCCGGATCCAATAGACCGAGACAGCAATGGTCGCGGCCAGATAGACACCAATACAGATCGCCACCACCACACCCAGCAAGGGCCAGCGCCAAGTGAATATGGCGGTGACGCCGATCAACACAACAAAGGCAGGCACAAGACCAAACACCAAAGTATCAGTGAATGTATCAAAGGCATTCATACCGCGCGTGATCTTGCGCACTGTGGCACCAGCAAAGGAATTGGCATGCCATTCGGAAGAAAATCTCTGCACTTTGGAAAATGCATCCCGGCCAATCGCGGTGATCGCCCGCGCGCTCATCCGATTGAGCAAAAAAGTGACACCTTGGCGCGAGATTTGAAACAACACCGCAAGGCCAACAAAGATCAACAAAGCGCGAATGGCTGGGCCTGGCGCCGCGCGCTCCCCCAGCGAGACGGCATCGACCAGCGCGCCCGAGGCCCAAGGCACCGACACATCAATCAAAGTGGACAGAATGCGACTGACCGCCACAGCGATAAACAAGCCGGGCGCCCGCATCCAATAATGGGTGACAAAGCGCATCACCCGCGCATATTTTTCTCGTTTAGCCTGCGCCATGAATCTCGTTCAGTTCTGATAGAGCCAGTAAAACTTATCCATTCACGCGCTCGGCCCGGCTGACAACGCTTTTGGATTTAAGAGCAGATAAGATCGCATTGAGATGCTTGAGGTCATAGACCTGAATATCGATAACGATCTCAGTAAAATCAAGCGAGCGATTGCGAAACACAACTTGATCAATATTGGCCTCGCTATCGCCAATGAC
>CAIVAX010000523.1 GCA_903903935.1 uncultured Hyphomicrobiales bacterium
ACATGGGCGTGACATCGCCTTCGCCCAATTGATAGGCTTTGATCAGCATTTCGGCATTGATCTCCATATAGACCGAGGTGAAGACCACATCGCGCAAAGAGCGACCGGCCACCACACTGCCATGTCCGCGCATCAGTGCCACAGTGCGCTGACCCAGCGCTGAGGCTAGATCGCGGCCCATATCCATGGAGGTCACAAGAAGATTGGTGGTGCCAAATTTATGCGCAATGTCCCAAGTGGGAATATCTGTGCCAATGGGCGCGCACATATGCATGATCGGGCGCAGGCGCTTTTTTGATTGCACGGTGAAGGGCACAACATTGGGGCTGTGATTATGCACAACCGCCATCACATCCGGGCGTGCCTCATAGACAGCCGCATGAATGAAGCGCTCGGAATAGGGCTTGCCGGGCTCATGGCCGATCACATCGCCAGTGAGATTGAATTCGGTGATATCGCCCATTTCGACGCAGGCCGGGGCGCGCGCCCGCGACATGAAAAAGTGCTTGGGATTTTCGGGATGGCGCATGGACACATGCCCGAAGGAATCGACGACATGATGATGGGCCAAAATGCGATTGGCGGTGACAAGGTCGTCTTTGATCTGGCTGAGATCGGGCATAGCTTTTCCTCTGTATTGCAAATTCACTGGGACGCTTTTAGCACATCTGCCAGAAGGGCAAGCCTCCATTGGCAGAATAATTGCGCTGGCCCGTCAGCGCGGGGCTGGCGTGCGCTCTGTCTCGCCGCTCTCGCCCTGATGATGGGCCATGGCATGGGTCACAATCCGCGCCCCAAAGACAACCTGGTCTGCAATCAGCTTGAGCCGGTCAGGATGTAGATCGGGCTGGCCTATGGTCAGGCTGAGACTGGCCAGAATAGTGCCTCGGCCATCAAAGATGGGGGCGGCAATGCCGGTGACATTGGGTGTGACATCGGCGCTGGTTGTATCCCACCCCGTCTGGCGGATTTTTCGCAAGCCCATCCGAAACGCCTCTAGATTATCCCCCCATCCTGCCTGCGCACATAAATGGGGCTGGGCTTCATAAATGCGGCGAATATGGGTGGCGGGCAAATGCGCCAGAATGATGCGCGAGGCCGCGCCTTTGAGCAAGGGTTGCGCCTTGCCGCGCTGATAATTGCTTTGAAAACTCGCTGTCTTTTGCACCTGATGGACACATAAAACGCGATCCCGATAGCGCCGACAGAGCAGAGCAATGCCGGTAAATTGATCGGCCAATTGCGCCATCACAGGGCGGCTTGAGCCAATCAAAGGATCAAACTGGCGCATGTGAAAATCGAGTTCAGCAATGCGCGGGCCCAGCATATAGCCAATGTCTGGCAAAGAGGTCAGCAGGCCGGCATCGGTCAAGACTTTGAGATAGCGATAGAGCGTTGAGCGGGTCAGGCCCAAATGGGCGGAGAGATCTTCAATCGTCCATTCGATTTTCTGACCTTCAAACAGATCGAGAATGCCGATCATCCGCTCAAGACTGGTCAAACTGCGCTCCCCAATCTTTCCTCGCTTGCCATAGCTCAACTGAGCAGACTGTGATCGGCTTAAG
>CAIVAX010000524.1 GCA_903903935.1 uncultured Hyphomicrobiales bacterium
ATCAATAATCATATCTCCGCCCGTGTGCCAGATGAGCCTGAGCATTTTCTGATCAATCCCGGCGGTTATATGTTCAGTGAACTCTCCGCCTCAAGTCTGGTGAAGATTGATAGTGACGGGCGCATTCTCAGTCCTGCCCCAACTGGCATTGTCAATCCAGCTGGCTATGTGATTCATAGCGCTATCATGCAAGCCCGCCCCGATGTGCATTGCGCCATTCATTTGCACACTATTGCAGGCGTTGCCATCTCTGCACAGGCAGAGGGTTTGAAATTCTATAGCCAAGAATCCATGCGCTTTTATGGCAAGGTCGGCTATCATGATTATGAAGGCATTTCGCGCGACACATCCGAGCGCGAGGCGATTGAACGCGATCTGCAAGACAATCATGTGCTCTTCCTGCGCAATCACGGCACGATTGTGGTTGGCGCCAGCATTGCCGAAGCCTTCACCTATAACGTCAATCTCGAGCGCAGTTGCCAGATCCAGCTCGCCGCGCAACAATCCGGCGTCCCGCTTCTGCATCCCTCGCCAGAGATTTGCGAGGCCACACGCCAGCAAACCCAGACTGGCAATCAAACTAGCGGCCTGAAAGCTTGGCGCGCCTATCGCCGCATTGCCGATGCGCTCTACCCCTCTTATTTGAATTAAGCTTGCAGAACAGCCGCTGGATTTGGCGTCCATTCTGTCTTATAGGCACAGACCAAGCAAATATCGGGGCGCTCTACGGGGCTGGGAGATGGATATGCAGATTACCGGCTCAACCCTCATTGTCGGAATTGTCGGCACGCCGATCATTCAGGTCAAAATGCCCGGTCTCGTCAATCCGGTCTTTGCCGCCAATCAGCGCGATGTGGTCCATATTCCCATTGATGTGAAGCCGGAGGGATTGCAGGCCTTTGTCGATCTGATGCGGGCGTGGAATAATTTTCGCGGTGTTGTGGTCACCGTCCCCTATAAGCAAGCGCTTGTGCCTTATCTCGACACATTGACCGAGCGCGCCCGCGTGCTCAATGCGGTCAATGTCATTCGTCGCAATGAGGATGGCACATTGGATGGCGATGCACAGGATGGCGTGGGCTTTGTCGCTGCTCTGACCAGCAAGGGCGCCGTTCTCAAGGGCAAGTCTGTTGCAGTTGTGGGATCAGGCGGCGTTGCCACAGCCATTGCGTATTCGCTGTGTGAAGCGGGCGTGCAGCATATTCACATTCAAGATCTCGACACCACCAAACAAAATATTTTGATTGCCACTCTGCGCAAGGCTTTTCCTGCCATTGATGTGCAAGGCGGCATTGACAGCGTGAGTGGCCTTGATCTTTTAGTCAATGCCACGCCTGTGGGCATGAATGGCGATCCCAATTTGCCGCTGCCCGCTCACGTGCTCGAACCCCTCACGGCAACAACCATTGTTGCCGATGTGGTGACCATGCCTGCCATGACGCCTTTACTGACCTTAGCCAAAGCGCGTGGCTGCCTCATTCAGCAAGGCGTCGATATGGCTGCCGCGCAGCTTGAAACCCTGCATGGCTTTATGGGCGTTGCAACGGTTTGATCAGGGCCGCCCGACACTCGAATAATTGAACCCAGCTGCGCGCATCACAGCTGGATCATAAATATTGCGCAGATCAACCAATATGGGATGCGTCATCACTTGTCTGATCTGCTTGGGATCAAGGGCGCGAAATTCACTCCATTCTGTCAACACCGCCGCCACATCTGCCCCTGCAAGACAGGACCAAGCGCTGTCGCAATAAGTCAAAGTCGGCATGAGAGCGCGCGCCTGCTCCATGCTGGCTGGATCATAGGCTTTGATCTGCGCCCCCATAGCCAGCAAAGCCTCAACAATCGACAAAGCGGGCGCGCCGCGCATGTCATCCGTATTGGCCTTAAAGGCAAGACCGAGCAGAGCTACATTCTTGCCCTTGAGATCGCCGCCCGCGGCTTGCGCAATGCGCAGCGCCATATTGTGCTTGCGCCGTTCATTAATATCGATCACCGCCTCCACAATGCGCAGAGG
>CAIVAX010000525.1 GCA_903903935.1 uncultured Hyphomicrobiales bacterium
GAGCTTGATCCGCGCATGTTCGACAGCGCTTTGCCAAGCCATGTGAATACACGCTCCATTCGTGTGGCCGGCGGATTAGGAACAATCGCCAGAGTGGTGGCTGATGGTCAGGATATTTATCATTCGCGCCTGCCCGTCGGCGAAGCGATGATGCGGATTGATACATTCTACCGCCCCTATCATGCGCGCTTACGCCAATTGCTCGAACAAACTATAGAGACCTATGGCCAAGCCTTTCTGCTCGATTGCCATTCCATGCCCTCGAGCGCCATTCCGGTGGAGACCCATCCACGGGGCGTGAAGCGCAATGTGGATATTGTCATTGGTGATCGCTATGGCACCAGCGCCAGCGCTATGTTTATCGATCTGCTGCAAAAGAGATTGTCAGAGCTTGGCTATTTAGTTCGGCGCAACAAGCCCTATGCGGGCGGCTTCATCACCGAATATTACGGCAATCCCAGCCTCAATTGTCACGCTGTGCAGATTGAGGTGAATCGCGCGCTCTATATGGATGAGCGCAGTCTCATTCCCCATGAAGGCTTCGACCGGCTCAAAACAGATATGGCCTTGGTGATTGCTGATCTGATCCAGCTGATGCAGCGCAATGCGCCTGACACGCGGCAGGCTGCAGAATAATCGAGAAGTGAAAATTGGTCCCTAAAAGAAAGGAGGCCGCTCGCGTTACCACAAGCGGCCCAAGTCTAGGGAGGAAACGCCCAAGAAGGGCATCGGCGGCGAAAACTCGCCGCACGCGATGCATATGGCGAATTCCGCGGACAAATGCAAGCCTTACTGACCTATTTTGATAAATATCATTAAAAAACATACAACTAATATCTAAAGTAATGATATTATTTACTATTTTTTACAACCTCGACACCTTTCCCAAAGCTATAGAGCAGAACAGCTAGGCCAATTTCGCAGGCGATCAGCGCAAAAACAGCCCGATAGGCCTCTGGCGGATAGATTCGTAGCGAATCACTGACACTTGGCTCGTAAAGCGAGATGACAAAACCGGTCAGTGCCTGTTGGGCAAACACCCCGCCCATCGAGCCTATGTTCAGCAAGGTCAAACCTCGCCCCAAGAGATGCGGGGGAAATAGACTGCGGCCATGGGCTGTCAGCAAAGGGGTTATGCCCAGCACAAAGCCATAGGCAATGAAAAAGGCCCAAATCATATACCCTGAGAGGGGACTGATCGCTGCCCAGAGCAGCAGAGCCATAGCCAGCAGAGCCCCCAGCACAGAGGGTATTTTGTAGGACCCAAACAGGCGATCAGCAAAACCCCAAGCAAACAGGCCTATCATTTGCGCCAAGCTCAAGCTGAATAACAGCGCGCCGCGCTCTTCAAGCGCCAAGCCATAGACCTGCGCCAACCAAGGCCCGCCCCATAATCCTAAAATGGCAGCAAAGGCCGAATAGCAACTCGCCTGCATCGCAAACACACCCCAAAACTGGGGCACGCGCGTGGCCGCCACAACACCACGCAACAGACTGGTCAGACTCTCAGAACTCTGCTTGGAATAATCTTGATGAGAAGTCATGTCATCTGCACTGCGATCCGAGACAAAGACAATCACCAGAACCAGCACACCAAGCGCCACCACATCCAGAGCCAAGAAACTTGCCCGCCAACCAAAATGCGCCATGGCGAGAGCCAAAGGGGCTGTCGCCATCAATGTACCCAGATTGCCGCCCCCAATTTGAATGCCCGTCAGGCTGGCAAAATGCCTTGGGCCAAAGCGCCGCGCATAGATCGCCAAAGGCGCCATCAAAAAGCTGGAACAGCCCAAGCCCATAATCACCCGCGCCAACAACAGCACATGATAATTGGGAGCCAGCGCAAACAGGCCAATGCCCAATATCATCACACAGCCTGTGACGATCAAAGCGCGCTTGGGGCCATAGACATCAATGGCAATGCCCAGCGGAATCTGGATCAGCGCAAAAGCCAAAAAGAAGATGGATGACAAAAGGCTCAGCGCGCCCGCATCCAGATCAAACTCAACCGCGAGATCCGGCCCCAAAACACCAATTGAATTGCGCACAAACTGGCTGACCATATAAAGCGCCACCAGCAGACCAATCATCGGCCAGGCTGTCAGATCCAGCGCGGAGGTCTTGTGGTCATCATGCTGCATGAAAAACCTATTCGAATAACCCACATGACGGGGCCTAGCGATGTGTATTAATCTGTGTGCGGACTGGCTATCGCCATCGCCTTGGTTTAGCCAGAAGCACAACAGGCCAATCGCTCACCACGGCCAGAGGGCATAGAGCATGAAACCGGTGGATTTTACCAGCTTCGTTGAACAACTCGCACAGGTCTCTGGCGAGGCCATCTTGCCCTTTTTTCGCTCCTCACTCCATGCGGATGACAAATCACGCGGCGGCCTGTTTGATCCGGTGACGGAAGCTGACCGGGCGGGCGAAGTCGCTATGCGCCGATTGATCACTGAGGCCTTTCCTGCCCATGGCATTATTGGCGAAGAATTTGGTGCCCATGCCAGTGATGCGGAATATGTCTGGGTGCTTGATCCTATTGATGGCACCAAAAGCTTCATCTCGGGCATGCCAGTCTGGGGCACGTTGATTGGCCTGACACGCAAGGGCAACCCCTGCTATGGCATGATGCATCAGCCGTTCACGCGCGAATTCTTCTTTGGGGATGGCTCCTCTGCTCATTGGCGCGGCCTTGGACATGATGGCCAGAGCCAACAACGCAAATTGCGCACACGCGCCTGTCAGAGCCTGTCCACAGCCACATTGATGACAACTCATCCAGCACTATTGATCGAGGGCACGCGGGGGGCGTTTGAGCGGGTCGAACAGCAAGTGCGTCTGGCGCGCTATGGCGGCGATTGCTATGCCTATTGCATGCTCGCCTCTGGCCATGTGGATCTGGTCATCGAAAGTGGCTTGAATGCCTATGATATTGTGGCACTCATCCCGATCATTGAAGGCGCGGGCGGGATCATCACCAATTGGCAAGGTGGCTCAGCAGCTCAAGGCGGCGCGATCATAGCTGCAGGAACTGCCAAATTGCATGAAGAGGCTTTGGCCCTTCTCAATCCTTAGCAGCCTCGGCAGGCGCATTTGGATTGACTGCACGGCTCTTGCCGGGGATGAAGGCATCAAAGGCCGCCCAGAACAAGTCGCGCAAAGGATCGCGCTCAAGTAAAATTTCATGTTCTGCCCCCGGCACAATCACCAGCCGGCCAATCTTCAATCTTTGCGCAAAGCGCTCCGTGGCGCGCGTATCAACAATGCGATCATGGCCAGAAGCGATGATCAAGATAGGCAAATGAGTCTGCCGCGGATAATTCACATCCTCAAATTGTTTCATCAGGCGAAAGGCGGCATGGGTCCAGCCAATCGTCGGATCACCCAGCCCTAAAGGCGCATGCGCGCCAATGTAAGACGCACTGCGAGTATGGCGCTGCCGATCCGTGGTAAAGACATTGCCAGGAAAAGGCCACGTAATCGTCGCCGTCTCACCCCCGCCACCGGGAAGAAAGGCGCCGCCCAGACCCACATAATCGAGCAATGCCAAAACAGCGCGCGCCAAGCGCGGAGAGCTGAGGCCATAAATGCCAATCATCGGCGAGGTCAGCACCACACGTGCAAAAGGTGAGCGCCCGTGACGCGCCTGCTCCAGCAAAATTGTCCCGCCCATGGAATGGGCCAAACCAAACCAAGGCTGCGGACACACAGGCGTCAACACATGCTCAACCAGTGCATCAAGATCGCGCTCATAGAGCGAGAAATCATCAATATGCCCTTTGCGTCGATTGCTCAGCTCGTGATCAGAGAGGCCCTGACCCCGCCAATCAAAGGCTACGACCACTAAATTGCGCGCCAGCAAATCTGCAATCGTCTCATAATATTTTTCGATGAATTCCGCTCGCCCCGCGCAAATGACAAGCGTGCCCACTGGCTCATTGGTCTTTTGCCACCGCGCCACACGCAAATTGAGACCATCGCGTGTGGCAACCCAATCCAGACTGCGCAAAGACAGCGCAAGATCATCTGGTTGTTGCACCAAATGAGGCGCAGGGCCTTCGCGCTGATCCAGATCTGCCTCTGGCACCGCACTCATCTTTGTTGAAGCGGACGAGAGAGCACGCCGCGCAATCTCATGAGTGTTTGGCCTCATGAATGAGACGCCAGAGAACTTGCGGCGTCGCCGGCATGGGCACATCCTTGATCCCTAAATGCGACAAGGCATCCGCCAAGGCATTGGCCACAGCCGGCAAGGCGCCCACACAGCCAGCTTCACCAGCACCCTTCACACCCAGCAAATTACTGCTCGTGGGCACTGGATGACTCTTGACCTCGAAATTGCACATATCAAGCGCATGCGGCATCGCATAATCCATGAAGGAACCTGTCAGCAATTCGCCTGATTGCGGATCATATTTCAAATCCTCCATCAGCATTTGGCCAATGCCCTGCGCAATGCCGCCATGGATCTGCCCCTTGAGCAGCAAGGGATTGAGCACATTGCCCACATCATCCACCACACTATAGCGGATAAAGTCGACAGTTCCGGTCTCTTCATCAATCTCCAATTCCACCACATGGCAGCCATTGGGATAATTCTGCGCCTTGCTGGAATAGACCGCATTGCTGATCAACCCCGGCTCCATGCCCTCAGGCAGATTTTCAAATTTAGCCGCAGCTTTGGCGATTTCCTTCATCGTCATGCTGGCATTGGATGAGCGCGAGGTGAACACACCTTCAGCAAACTCAACATCATCAACTTTCATCAGATGACGCGCTAAAAGCCTGCCCTTCTCGACAACTTTCTCAATCGCCATATGCATAGCCGAGCCACCCAGCGCCGATGTGCGCGAACCGCCCGTGCCTTCGCCAAAGAAGACCACATCTGTATCGCCCTGCGCATAGGTGATCTCATTGGGATCAATCCCCAGACGATCAGCGACCATTTGCTTGAACATGGTCTCATGACCCTGACCATGGGTCACAGCGCCGGAAATAATGGTCAGCGATCCCGTGCGATCAAAGCGCACTTCGGCGCCTTCAATGCCGGGGCTTGCTGCCTTTTCGATCGAATAAGACAGGCCAATGCCCCGCAGCTTACCCTGCGTGCGGGCCGCCTGACGACGCGCTTCAAAGCCCGCCCAATCGCCCATTTCAAGCGCCAGATCGAGGCATTTTTCAAACTCGCCACAATCATAATTGAACGAGAGCGCCGTCTGATAGGGAAAGGCCCCTTCGGGGATCATATTGCGGCGACGAATCTCAGCTGGATCCATTTTTAATTCATCGGCCGCAAGATCAACCAGACGCTCGATCACATAGGCAGCCTCGGGGCGTCCATTGCCGCGATAGGGGCGCATCCAATGCGTATTGCTAAAGGTCGCTGTGACATCCACATGCGCGGCAGGCAAAACATAAGGACCCGCCAAAGTACCCAGATTGCTGATCGGTCCGCCTTCCGAGCCCGTCTGAATATAAGCGCCCAGATTGGCAACCGTCTTCACTCTCAGCCCCAAGAATTTCCCATCGGCATCGAGCGCCAATTCACCATCGGTGACATTGTCTCTGGCCATAGCATCGCTGAGAAAAGCCTCTGAGCGGCTGCTGGTTTCTGATTCCGTTCTTTGTAGC
>CAIVAX010000526.1 GCA_903903935.1 uncultured Hyphomicrobiales bacterium
AATAGCCCAAAGTATCGAGCAAAGACTGATTCATAATGATGGGCACAGCGCCCCGGGTCACCAAAACGCCAAAGGGCAGACGCTCCAGCAAAGCCTTGGCATTGGCCTCTAGCGATAAAGGATCTTGTGTTTGATCGTTCGTGAGATCATTAGTCTGCGCAGCAAGCTCATGATGTGCGACAGGGTTGAGACTAGGTGGCGTCTCTTCAGGCGGGCTTTTGATGCGCGTTTGGGTTGGAGCTGAGAGTGCATTCGCTTCAGCGTCAGCATCGGCAAGTGTCACTTCGATGAAGTCACGAATTTTGGCGAGGGATTTATCAACCTCTTCGCGCTTGGTCTCATCGGATGGAATGATTGGCGGCGGGCTTACCTCCGCTTTGGGCAAAGGCACATCCTGTTCCAACTTAGCCGGTGCAGAAGACAGATCATCTGCCTCAATCTTGGCACCTAAAGCGCGCGCAATTTCGCGAAACGCATTGCGCTCCTGCAAGGATAATTGATCCGAGGGTGAGGGTGTCGCTGCTTTCGCTTGAGCGGCCGCGCCATTTGATTTAGCACCAGATTGGAAATGGCGCAGACGCACGACATTGCTGGTAGAGGCCTGACTCAGCTCACGCTCTGGCTCAACAATGTGGTTGGAGATCTGAGCCTGCGCTGCAGACTGATCTTTGGCCTGCGCACTTTGGCTCGGCGCAAGCTCTATAAGTTGGTCAAGGTGGATGACACCAAAGCCGCGAAAGCCTTTATATTGGCGTTTGGCATCAAAACTGGGCACGCCCCCCAAGGTCATCGCAATGGCTGCTTGGCTTGTTTGGATGGGCCAGTGCAGATCAAGACCTGACAAAGTTCTGCGGTCCGCAATCGCCTGATGCAAAGCCTCACAGCTCGACAGGCCTTGATCGCGCATAAGTCTGGCAAAATCCTGACCCAGCCATTGCGTCACATCCACGCCGATGATTTGCGACAGGACGCCACCAATCTGAATGAGGGCGCCCTTATCGTCCAATTGCCAGACAAAGCGCAAACGCCGCGCGCTTGGAAACAGCTTTTCAAATGATGCCTGTAAATCTGCGAAAGACAGCGAGGCATGAGTGGGAGCAGCAATAAGAGCAGGAGCAGCAGAAGGCGCTGCGCTCGAAGATGCGGCCATCGTCTCAATCTGGGGTGATGGCAACTGAGCCGAGTGCGGGGGCATTGTTTCGGGGCGGATGGGCATGCCATCGAGCGCGCCGGCGATAAAATAAGGCTGCGGCGAAGCCAAACGCTGACACACAAAGGTCAACATCTGCGCTTGTCCATCCTTGAAGAAGCGCAAGCGCTCCAATCTTGGCGCTGCGCCGGGCGACAAAAGACCAGAGAGATCGCGCAAGCGTTTGCTGCCCGGATCGCTTGCCTGAGTGAGATGCTCAAGCAGAGCTGCTTCATCGCTGACACCAAACAGGGCCAAACATGCAGCATTAGCCCAGATCAGCCGAAAGGGCGCTGCCTGACCCACAAGCAGAGGCAGGCCCTGAACATGCAGAGCTGCAAAGGGAGGCTCAGCCAACAGGCTGGCTATTGCCACAGGCAAGGTCACACGCGTCATTCCAACTGCGGGGATGAGTCCCCAGATCATTCACCCAAGGACCAATCACACTGCTCCCAAGACAGGAGGCCCCAAGTCAGAGGCCCCGCAAAACAATCTTAATGCTTTCTTAATGCCAGCCAATAGCTAGCGCGAGGAAACAGCCCTTCCAAGGCAGAGTGTTGGATTTAACCTTAATAGCTCAACTTAGACCTAATTATTGCACTGCACAAATATATTGCATTGCAGCAAAAATCATGTATCCTCATGTCATCTGATTTACTCAAGCCCCATCGGAGGATGTAACATGACAAATCAATATGAAGTTCCTGCTGAAATGAGAGATTTTGCCGAGCGCAGCGTTGCCCAGGCCCGCAAGGCCTTTGAAGGCTTCATTGGTGCTGTGCAAAAGGCAGCCGAGACCGTGGAAACCACTCCTGGAATGCCCGCCACAGCTAAGGAAACCTCGGCCAAGGCCATTTCCTATGCCGAAAAGAATGTGACGGCTGCACTCGATCTGGCTGAAAAGCTGGTCCATGCCAAGGATCCGCAAGAAGTGCTGAAATTGCAAACAGAATATGTGCAAGCCCAAATGGCATCCATTCAAGAGCAGACCAAGGACTTTGGCGACTCAATGGGCAAAGCCATCGGCCTGAAAAAGTAATTCTATTTAATTCAGGAGATCATTATGGCCCCTCCCCGTCACAAAGCTGGCAAACCCACACAAGCCCCAGAGCCCGTGACCAAGGCTCTTGCGCCCATGGCCGCCCCGCATGATGAGCCCGTCGCTCATTCAGCGCCCCAACCGGAGGCCAAATCCTCTCAGGCGCAGATGGAGCATCACGCGCAGATGGAGCCGGATGGTTTGGCCCTCAATCATGCCCGTGAGGCCTTTGTTCGCCTGAAACAGGCAAGCGAAGAGACCAGTCAGGCCTTTGAAGCCACTTATAAGCTCACCAATTCCGGCCTAACCACGCTGGGACTGAAGGGTGTGGAGGCGCTCAAAGCCAATAGTGATCATCACTTTGCCTTTTGGCACTCCTTGATGGGCCTGCGCAGCCCCTCGGAGGCTCTGAGCCTGCACAGCGACTATGTGGTCAAGCAATTTGCCAATCTGAAGGCGCAAACCAGCGATCTTGTCGCCACCGCCCAGCAGATTGCGCTTGAATCGAGCCAGCCCTTAAAGGCCACATTGGCCAAAACGCTCAAACCCGCAGTTTAAGGCACAAGCCCAGAGCCTAAGACACACGCACCAGCGCTGCCGCACAAGCGGCAGCGATTCATTTCTTGAAATTTTGTCCTTGCGCTTGCAATCACCAAACTTTGCTTCTAGTTTCCGCCCACTTTACTCGGGCCGCCATAGCTCAGTTGGTTAGAGCGCTAGATTGTGGA
>CAIVAX010000527.1 GCA_903903935.1 uncultured Hyphomicrobiales bacterium
TTGAAGAAATCGCGCCGCAATGCGGCTTCTGCACACCTGGTCAGGTTGTCACGGCTGTGGCTCTACTCAAGGCCAATCCCAAGCCGACTGTTGACGAAGTTCGTGTCGCAATGTCCGGCAATATGTGCCGTTGCGGTGCTTATGATCATTATCTGAAGGCGGTCATGCGCGCTTCGAGGGAGGCTTAAAATGGCGAAGCTGATTGGTCAAAACTTTACCCCACTCGATATTGAGGCCAAAGTCACAGGCGCAGCTAAATATGCAGAAGACTTCCGCGCGGAAGGCATGGTTTATTGCAAAATCCTGACTAGCCCTGTCCCGCATGCGAAGATCAAACGGATCGACACTGCGGCAGCTCTGAAAATCAAGGGTGTCCTTGGTATTCTCATGGCTGACGAAGTGCCGCAATTCCCGCCGCCCCAACCCCCCATTTTGGCTAAGGACGAAACCTTCTTCGTCGGTGAGCCCATTCTGGCTGTGGCAGCTGAAACAGAATTGCTCTGCGCTGAGGCAATTGAAGCGATCAAGATCGACTTTGAAATCCTCCCGCACGTGACTGATCCGCTGGAAAGCCTTTTCCCCGGCGGTCCGAATGCGCGCTCGAACGCCAATGTCGCTGGCAACCAGATCAATATGCAGATTGCGAAATGGGATGCTGCTGACTTCGCCGCTGCAGGCGATGACAAATTGCCCATGGGCAAGCCTGCGGAAGAATGGAAATATGGCGACATTGACGCTGGCTTCAAAGCTTCCAAAGTGGTTCTCGATGAATCCTTTGTGGCGGGCGGTCTCGCCCATCACAGCATGGAGCCGCGTTCTACATTCGCCTACTGGCAGGGTGACAAATGCTTCCTGCATGTCTCCAACCAGAGCCATACTGCAGCTGTTCCCAACATTGCCCGTTTTGTCGGCATTGCACCTGAAAATCTGGTGATGATTGCGGAATTCTGCGGTGGTGGTTTCGGCAGTAAAATTGGTGGCTACCCCAATATGGCAGTTGCCGCTCTGATGTCGAAGAAGTTGAAGCGCCCTGTCATGAATCGTCTGACTCGTGCAGATGAATATGCTTTGGGCAGCGCGCGTCCGACCTTCCAGGGCCGCATTAAAATGGGCTTCCGGGAAGATGGTAAGCTGCTTGCTGCTGATCTTTATATCGTGCAGGAAAATGGCCCCTATCTCGGCGCTGGCGATTTCCGCTCTGCGGGCAATTGTCTCTCCATGGTCTATCAACCGGTTGCTATGCGCTGGCGCGGCATTCCTGTGCTAACTAACACGCCTCCTGTTGGTGCCATGCGCGGCCCTGGTGAGAACCAGTTCACGGCTTTGGTTGAGACAATTCTTGACAAGGCTGCCCGTCAGCTCGGTCTTGATCGTGTGGCGATCCGCACCATCAACCATCCCACTGCTGCCAGTAAGGTTGGTCCCGATCAGGCTCCGGTTACCAGCGCCTTCCTCAAGGAAGCGGTTACCAAGGGCGCCCAAATATTCAATTGGGAAGAGCGCAAGAAGAAGTCAGGTCAGCGCAAAGGCTCCAAGATCACGGGCGTGGGCGTTGGTCAAGGCTATCACACTGCAGGCTCGAACGGCTTTGACGGCCTGTTGCGCTTCACTCCCGATGGCAAGCTGCATGTCCATACGGGCGTCGGCAATCTGGGCACCTATTCTTATGCTGCAACGGCTCGTGTGGCCGCTGAGCAACTGAATGTGGCTTGGTCCAATGTGATCATTGAGCGCGGGGACAGCCGCCGGGGTCTGCCTTGGAATAGCAATCAGGCAGGCAGTCTGACCGCTTCGACACAGTCGCGTACAATGTATGTGGCAGCTGTCGACATGAAGGCCAAATTGCTCGATCTGGCCTCGCAAATGCTCGGTGGTGCTCCGGCTGATTATGATCTCGGCGACGAGAAAGTTGTCAGCAAGGCCGATGCATCCAAATCGGCAACTTATGCTCAGCTCACGCAGAAGGCGATGGAATTGGGCGGCAAATATGTCGGTAAGGAACCTCCGAAAGACATCAACCCCGTCACGCTTGATGGCGTGCAGAAGATTGCTGGCTCTGGCCTGATCGCCGTTGCAAAGGATAATCTGCCGCGCGTTGGTCTGACCCCCGGTCTGACAACGACGTTTGTTGAGCTCGAGGTTGATACTGAAACTGGCAAGGTCGAGATCAAGGACATGCTCTGCGTCGCCGATTGCGGCACAGTTCTGCATCCCCAAGGTCTGGCTGCGCAGATGCGCTCGGGCAATATCATGGGTATCGGTCAGGTCTCTTCGGAGCGCCGTGTTTACGATCCCAAGCTGGGTCTGCCAGCTGCAACCAAGATCTTCCAGTCTAAGCTTCCGTCCTATCTGGATGTGCCGGCTGAAATTTCAGTTGCCGCGGTGGAATTGCCTGATCCCTCCAACCCTGTCGGGGTCAAGGGTGTGGGCGAGCCTGTTGTGGGTTCGGCCGCTTCTGCCATCACCTGCGCTATTGCTGATGCGTTGGGGGGGCATCTGTTTAACCGTTCGCCGGTTTCGGCCGACATGATTATCAATCATCTGGCGGGCCGCCCACAGGCGCACAAGCCGCTGCAGATTAACACGGTCTGAGGAGATCCCGATATGCTCGTGAAAGATTTGATGCCGAACTTCGAACTGTTTCGGCCTGCTACTTTGAAAGACGCCTTCACGGTTCTCGACCGTTACGGCAAGGATGGTTTTGTGGTCGCTGGCGGCCATGACAGCCTGACCTGGTTCAAGGAGCGCATTAAGCGCCCCAAGGCCGTGGTCGACATTTCGGGTCTGCCCGATATGACCGGCGTGAAAGAGACAGCGGACGGAATTGAAATCGGTCCTCTGACAACTCTGTCCGAATTGGCGAAA
>CAIVAX010000528.1 GCA_903903935.1 uncultured Hyphomicrobiales bacterium
AGCCGATGCCGCCCGTCAGGAATTATCTGCTATGGCCTCAGGCATGTTGCCCATGCTGTTAGGGGGCAATCCTGCAGGTCGTAAATTGGCTGATGCTGTAGCTGCTTTTATCAGCACGCCCAAATCGCTAGTCATTAATCTGAAAGCCAAAGGCAAGCCTTTAAAGGTTCAGGATATGGCTGAATTGACGGATCCGGCATCTTTCTTCAATAGGGTGGATGTGGAGGCCCAAGCCAATCGCTGATTGGCCAAAGGTCAAAGCCAATCGCTGATTGGCCAACAGATAAAAGCCAATCGCTGATTGGTATTTCATCATAGTCAAGCGTGCGCCATCTAGAGGATGGACGGAGTAGGTCATGGTCGCGAAGATTTTCATTGATGGGGAAGCTGGCACAACGGGTCTCGAGATCCGCGAGCGCCTGTTGCCGCGCAAAGATCTTACTTTGTTGTCCATTGCCGCGGACAAGCGCAAGGATGAATCTGCCAAGCGTGATTTGTTGGCGCAGGCTGATCTTGTTATTCTGTGCCTCCCTGATGATGCGGCCAAACAAACAGTCGCCCTTGTCGACTCATTGGGCGCGCAAGCCCCGCGTGTGCTTGATGCGTCCACTGCGCATCGGATTGCGCCGGATTGGGTCTATGGTTTTGCTGAGCTTGCCAAGGGGCACGATGAGGCCATTCACCAAGCCAAGAAAGTGGCCAATCCGGGGTGCTATGCCACGGGCGCGATTGCTCTGCTCAGGCCGCTGATTGATGCGGGCTTGATCGCACCGACATCGGCGCTGACGATTAATGCTGTCTCGGGTTATAGCGGGGGCGGCAAAAGTATGATCGAGGCATATGAAGCCAGACAAGCGCCGGATTTCGAGCTTTATGCTTTGGGTCTGGAGCATAAGCATTTGCCGGAGATCGTGACGTATTCAAAGCTCGATCGTCGCCCGCTCTTTGTGCCCTCTGTGGCTGATTTTCGTCAGGGCATGTTGGTGAGCATTCCTCTGCATTTGGATGAATTACCGCAGCGGCCTAAGTCTGCTGATTTGCACGCTGCCTTGCTGGCGCATTATGCCGACAGCACTTTTGTTAAAGCGCTTGGTGTGGATGCCTCCGGCAAGCTTGAGCCCCAAGCGCTGAATGGAACCAATAATCTTGAATTGCGCGTCTATGGCAATGACGCGCGCCATCAAGCTGTTTTGGTGGCTAGGCTTGATAATCTGGGCAAGGGTGCCTCGGGTGCGGCTGTGCAGAACCTTGACCTTATGCTTGGCCTCTGAGTCGTCACATTCAGGCTTGAATGAACCTGTGGCGAAAACAACACGTTTGCCTAAATCCTGATCAAGGCTGGGGAGTTGCTTGGCTGGTCAGGGGGACGGCTTTCGACAAGATACTAATTTTTAACTAGTTTATATCTTGGCGCCGAGTTTGATTTGGGATTGGCGATAACCCCAATGGTCCTTGTCGTCAGGCCTATTAATGGTTTAAACATCAACCAATCGTGCTCGCACAAGAGCAAAAGAGCATCGGACAGCGACCGGAGGGGTCCCCATGAAAGCTCAGTTCAATACATCTATTTTGTCTAGCGTTGCCTTTGCAGCTTTGCTGGCTGGCATGACGCAGGCCCATGCGGGTGGCTTTGCCATTCGTGAGCAAAGCGCTGCTGGCCAAGGCCTGTCCTTTGCTGGTGCTGCTGCTGGCGGCGCTGGACTGGGTTCAGCTTTTTGGAATCCAGCTACAATCACCAACAATGCAGGCTGGCAGTCTTCTTGGACCCTTAACGGCATTATCCCTTACGCAAAGATCAATCCCACTGGCGGCACTTTGGGTGCATTGCCCGGCGCTGAGATTGGTATGAATGCTTTGGTCCCCGGCTCAGCGACATCTTATCAATTCAACGATAATCTGTGGTTTGGCTTGTCCGTCAGCGCACCTTTTGGCCTGTCAACTAAAGCAACGCCCGTCTCGGCCGGTCAGACTTTTGCTCTGACTTCTGAGGCCCGTTCAACCAATATCACACCGATGATCGCTTATAAGATCAACGATATGGTCTCTGTGGCTGTGGGCGTTCAGGCGATGAATTTCTCCGCTCGCTTCACTTCGGCTTTGGCTGCTGGCGTTGCGACACCGCCCACGCTCATTCTTAAGGGCAAAAATTGGGGTTATGGCTTCACCGCTGGTATGACGATCAAGCCTGCTGCCGGCACTGAAATTGGCATTGGCTATCGCTCGCAGGTGCGTGAAAAGATTAAGGGCACTGATACCATCAGCGTGGCCTTAGGGCCGTTCCCCGCTGGCTCATATGGCATTCAGTCCACCATCAAATTGCCTGATACACTGACTGGTGGCATCAAGCAGAAGATCAATGATGAATGGAC
>CAIVAX010000529.1 GCA_903903935.1 uncultured Hyphomicrobiales bacterium
AACCATGAATAGAGCGGTCTTTTGGTTCGAGACCAAATTTGAGCCGCAATATGGCATTGGCAACTGTAATCATATGATGACGACGGATTTCGGGCGTGAACCATTCCAGAGTCATCGATATATTCAGACAATCGCCATTATCGACCCTGTGGGGGGCGTTTAATGGCCAATGCATCATGGCGCCCGGTTCGAGATCATAAACCTGAGCATAATCGTCATACCAAGGCTGATAGGGCATATTGACTTCAACGCCCGTCAGCGCAACTCGCTCAATATGTTCTTGCGTCATGAAGGGAGGCGCAGCGGGATAGAGATAAAGCTTTTTGACGCCGCGGATTTGCCACAGAGACTGGCCAGGAAGATCACAATGATACAACGTGCGCGAATGTGGTGATGAGACTAAAATCCCCATCTTTGGATTATAAGCATGCAGATCAGGCAAATGCTCTTGAAGCTCTGCTAAAATGGAGTTCATCAACGCCTCATAGGCGGGGTTTACCAAAGGCACATTGCGCAAATTGATCCAGATTTTACTATTTTGAATGGCCTCGATCACCTCTTGTCCAGATAATCCCCCAAGCTCACCCTCTCGGAAACTTCCTGACTGGCCATGATGACCCCATTGAATGAGGCTATAATGCTGACGGGGATAATGTTCGATCAGCTCGGCAATAGCCTCATTGCTGAAGAGTTCATGTTCATGCAATCGGTGTGGCAGGCTTTGCGGGACATGGCCCCAGACTAAAGCGTCCTTCTTGTGCCATTGACTAAAAATAGCCCCTTCGCCCATCTAAAGCTCCAATAGGATAAAAAGAATTGATTAAAAGCATCCACTCAAAGTCGAGTTCTATTATGCCACCTAAAGCTGACCCAAAGATAAAATGATCTGGAAAAAGGGCCTCCGCCCCCCTATTTTGGCCATTATGGTTTGCAAATCTTTAGAAGGCGATCAGTTTAGAAAGAGGTGTTGCCCTCGCCTTACAGATTTGCAGTGCCAAATAGACTAGACTTTGGCCATCGGGCTTAACTAAAAGACAAAGTCATTAGATCTTGATTATGAATCCTGAGTAACATGCAAACCTATTCGTCTCGTCAATCCAACCTCGCCGAAGATGCCTCGCAGCTCATGATGCGAATTGCCCATATCATTCTATTTGTGGGCGTCCCCGTCAGTGCAGCCTTTTCTCGCCGCGGCGTGTTTATTCTCATGCCTCTGGGGTTGGCTTTGATTTTGCTGGCGGCAGCGATGAATATGCCGCAGGGCGGATTGCTGCGGATCAAGGAGACTTTCTTACATCCTGCCGTTCTCTTCCTTTGGGCTTTGATAGCCTGGATGGGGTTCTCTTTGGTTTGGACACCTTATTTTGGGCCTGCGAGCGAAAGATTCATTAAGACAGGCGGAACACTCTTGCTCGCAGCCTGTGCAGCGGGCGCTTTGCCGGCCAGAATCAAAACATCTTATCTTTATCTGTTGCTGACTGGTCTGGGCTTGGGTGCGCTCGCTGCTCTCATCAGTTATGCATCAGGTGAATCCGCCAGTCTGATTGGTTTTGACAGTGATGTTTCTCTGCTTGAGAGATCAGCGCTGGGTCTCAATCTCCTGCTCTGGCCAGCTCTGGCTGCAGCCTTTGTGCGCGAAAGACAGAAGCTGGCGGTTATATTTGTATTCATAACGGCCCTGACCTTGATTCTGGTAAACAATAAGGCGGGTATGATTGCCCTTGCCCTCGCCATTCTCTCGGCTGGTCTAAGCTTGAAGAACTCACGCTATATTGCTGGATTTTGGGGAGTCCTATTTGCATTAACTTTGGGGCTGGCTCCTCTCCTCATGCTGACTTTCACCCCTTCGGGGACAAGTGAGTCTTATGAGGCCTCAGGTTTACTTGCAGGGCTGTCAGCTATGGCAGAATTGTTTCGCATAGAAGGATGGCGTTTGCTTACAGGGCATGGCTTTGATTCTTATCTGCGCAGCGTGAATAACGGCGTGCTTCCTAGTTCTTCTCTCCGTTCAGGGGTTTTTGAGCTTTGGTATGAGCTAGGATTTTGGGGTGTTGTCGCCGTGATCGGCTTGCTGCTTATCTTGTTAAAGAGAAGCCTCAATCAATCTCGCGAAATAGCTCCCTTTCATATTGGAGCTATAGTCTATGTGGGTGCGCTTGCAATTTTGGGTCAGGTCAGTTTTCAGCTGTGGTGGATCACGCTGATAGCTTTGCTTGGGTTTGCGTTCTCTCTTGTTGCTCGCGGGCGCTATCGCAACGAAAGACCAGCCATGCGCATTACGGGTCAACGGCCTCGGATTACAGAACTTCAGATTTAAGCGCTCCAAACTGAGTGGCAAAGAAGGTTTTGTAAGTTCCCTCTTTATCAATCAATTCGGAATGTGTGCCCGATTCTAAAGCCCGGCCATTTTCAATTACGAAAATGAGATCAGAATTAATGATCGTTTGTAGCCGATGCGCCACAACGAGTGTTGTGCGACCCTGACGTAATTCATCAAGCGCCTTTTGAACCTCCCGTTCGGATTCAGAATCGAGCGCCGCTGTTGGCTCATCAAGAAGCAAAATAGGAGCGTTTTTCAAAATGGCTCTGGCAATCGCAATGCGCTGGCGTTGACCACCTGAGAGCTGTGCCCCCTGTTCGCCAACGTTGGTTTGATAGCCATGAGTGAAGCTTGTGATGAACTCATGGGCATTGGCTTTTTTAGCGGCCGCTTCGATCTCATCCTGAGTGGCGCCGGCGCGGCCCAAGGCAATGTTCTCCCCAATCGTCCCTCTGAACAGATAGACATCTTGCGCGACAAAAGCGATCTGCGCGCGCAAAGAATTAAGATCGACGGTTGCAATATCTTGTCCGTCAATGAAGATATGTCCCGCACGGGGCGAATAGAATCTTTGCAGCAAACTAATGATCGTCGATTTGCCACCCCCCGAGGGCCCAACCAAAGCTGTCGTCTTATTGGGGGCGACTGTCAGATTGAGTTGATTGAGGACAGTTTCGTCCGGACGATAACCAAAGCTCACCTGATCAAAAGTAATCTGACCTGATGTGATTGTCAGAGCAGGGCGCCCCTTAGTCTCGCGCTCAGCTGCAGGATGATCCAACACCTCATAAATGAGTTTTGCGCCTGTAAGCCCGTTTTGAATTTCTAATTTCAGCCGGGTTAATCGTTTGGCTGGATCATAGGCCATCAGCAGAGCGGCGATGAACGAGAAAAAAGACCCTGGATCTGCATGGGCAATGGTGACGCGCCAGCTGCCATAAAAAATCACAGCGCCGATAACAAAGCCAGCCAGAATATCTGACAGCGGACTTGAGAGCGCCATGCTGGAAGCCATACGATTGGCAGATTTTTTGACAGATTGAATGGCCCCCCTCATGCGCTGTTGCATGAGGGGTTCAAGATTAAAGCTTTTAACAATGCGCATGCCCAGGAGAGTTTCTTGGAGAATGGCCAATATATCTGACGAGCCTTCAAAAGACAGACGGGCATGTTTGCGAATCCGTTTGATCAGCCGTCCCAAAACAAAACCTGTCAGCGGCATCATGGAGAGGGCGATCAGCGCCATCATCGGATCTTGAGCAATCATCACAATGATCAAGCCGATCAAGGTCAAGGCATCGCGACCAAAGCTTGTGACAAGCGCTTGCAATGTGTCGCGCACGCCTCCAGCTGCTAAAGCAAGCCGTGTCATAAACTCTGAGGAATGGCGATCTTGAAAAAACCGCAGCTCATGATGGATTAATTGATCAAACAGGCGCGTTTGGATTGAGGCGACAATGTCATTTCCGATGCGCGCCAATATGACCATATAGCCCCAGGTCGCCAAACCGCGAATGGCGAATAATCCAAACACCGTCCAGGACAGGGCGCGCAGCGTCGCAAAGCCTTCGGCTTCGATCATATGGTTCAGCACTGGCTTTAAAAGATAGGCGCTTAAGGCTGTGGCCCCAGCGCCTACGCCCATGAACAATGTGGCATAGATATAGCGGACAATATAAACCTGCCCATGTTCGGCAAACAGCCGCCTAAGCATTTGGTATTGATCGGGTTCGGTCTGGTTCAGGGATTGCGACATAGAGATTTACTATCTGATTTTCGTGCGCAGAGGAAATAGTCCTGTCCACTAACAAAGGATTTTGAAGCTTTATAAATTTGTCCACTTGCAAAACGAACTGGCTTAGATCAATCTGGCTTCGGTTGAAGCTGCATTTACCAGTATATTTTAATTACAATAGTTTAGCACTTTTTTGTGCCAATCATTTTAGAGCTTTGCATTGAAAGGTTATCTCATGCGCGGCCATAAACGCTCCTTTGTCGTCGAAGTCCGTCGAGCCCCTGGAAGATCCTCCTCCGCCAAATCGGCATCTTCATTCATCTTGTCAGCCCCCCCTTTCTCGTAACGCCATCCAAGCCAGCCCAACCCCATACGGACCTCTTTCAGATCAAAGCGGATCCGCTCCCCAATCATCAGAAAACCGGTCGCATCCTTCAGGCCCTGGATCAGCTTGCGCCAAGCATTGAGGCGCCCGCCTCAAGTCTGCGCCCAAAAAAGCTAAATCAGCAGCAGGGGCAAGTGGTCAATCAAAGTCATGACCCATCTGACGCAGAGCCGATACAGGCTGAGGTCAAAGATAGTCAGCCATGGGCTATGAAGAGCAAGGCTAGGGTCAAAGCTGAACTTGCAGATACTGCACCCCTAGCAAGCAATCAGAAAAGAAGACGGCATTCTAAAATACTTGCCCGTTATGTGTTCGGAACTTTGCCGCTGCGTGGTGAAAGATGGAAGCTGCGATTGCGCTTCATTTGACAGCACAATGTGCAAAAGCTCGGGAGCGTTTAGGAATTTGGTAATGGAAGGTGACAGAGTCACGCCGGCCCTTTAAGAAGAAGTGAAGATTTTCATAAGCTTGGAATAAGCATGATCATAGCTATTGATGGCCCTGCCGCGTCTGGCAAGGGAACAATCGCAAGACGTCTTGCCGCTCATTATGGCCTTCCCCATCTTGATACGGGCCTTCTTTATCGCGCCACGGCACGCTCATTAATGGAACGCGGCGAGCGTCTTGAAAATGTCGATGCGGCCATTTCTGCAGCGCGTGGACTGGCCCTGACTGATTTTGATGAAACACAGCTGCGCGGAGCAGAAATGGGTGAGGCCGCCTCGATCATGGGGGCTATGCCGCAAGTGCGCGCCGTTTTGCTCGATCTGCAAAGACAATTTGCAGCGCGCCAAGAGGGCGCCATTCTTGATGGCCGAGATATTGGCTCGATCATATGTCCCAATGCGGAAGTCAAAATATTTGTCACTGCTCAGTCGGAAACAAGAGCCCAGCGCCGTGCTCTTGAGCTGAAATCGCGCGGTGAGAAGGTCGATTTTGCTGCCGTTCTTGCCGATATTCAAAAACGCGATGAGCGTGATTCCAGCCGCTCATCAGCGCCTTTGATCATGGCTTCCGATGCTATACGCTTGGATACTACGGGTCTGGATGTTGAAAAATCTGTCGCTGCGGCCATTGCGATTGTCGAAAATAAGACACAAAAATCCTAAAGCGCGCTTTGGTTCATTTACTCTCTAAAACAGCCTGACAGGCCTTGGGCAGTCCTGCCATTGTCACAGGCTGAGGGGGTTTGGCCTTGGGGTCTGGTTTGGGATGAAGGGCTTCCTCCGTGAACCACCACGCCAGACTGGCATCACATCCATCATTGTCTGGCGGGAGGTCTTGTTTAATGCAAGAGGCCTCGCCTTGTGGACAAGAAATACGGATGTGAAAATGATAATTATGCCCATACATGGGGCGTATCTTAGATAGCCAAGAGCGATCACCCGTCACATCCCGGCACAGAGCCACTTTAATCGCTGGATTGACGAAGATGCGCTCAACCTCTTTTTCTTTGGCAGCAGCTTCTAGCAAACGCTGATGTGACTTAGTCCATAATGCGGGATCAACATCGCGCCAATCTGACCGCACCATATTAGTGGCTGACAGCTCTTCACGCTCAGTGAGCGTTAACACGCGATCCGGCATGGGGCTGAACCAGACATCCGCATCCAGCCCAATCTGATGTGAGGCATGACCCGTGATCATGGGCCCGCCGCGCGGCTGCGACATATCCCCAACCAATAGACCAGACCAAATGCCTTGGGACTGAACCTTGCGCGCTAATCGCTCCAACACATCAATCAAGGCAGGGTGCCCCCAATTGCGATTGCGCGACAGGCGCATCACTTGCCACGCCTCACCGGTGATGGGCAGCGACTCTGCTCCGGGCAAACAGCCGCGCGAATAAAAGCCAAGCGCTTGCGAGTCTGTTTGTGCCGGTGTGGTGGAGCGGCCAAATAATTCTTTGGCCGGCAATTTTGGATCTTTTGGATCTTTGAGAGCGGTCAGCGGCTTGGGATGAAGCGTGCCAATATCCTGAGCAGTGCTGGGAAGTGAGAGACAAAGGAGAAGAGTCAGGATCAAACCAAGACGGATTGAGATCATATTCTCTTCCCTCAATCTGGCACGCTCTGCTTGGCGAGGAATGCCTGTGTTTAAGGGCTCAAGCCTTCAAAAAAGTTAATCGGCAAAAACGATCGTTTTGCGGCCGTTGAGAATTACTCTGTCTTCCAGATGCAAGCGCAAAGCGCGAGCCAGCACACGCCGCTCAATATCGCGTCCCTTGCGCACCAAATCATCGGGCGTATCGCGATGGCTAATACGCTCCACATCCTGATCAATGATCGGACCTTCATCAAGATCCTGCGTCACATAATGGGCCGTTGCGCCAATCAATTTCACGCCGCGCGTAAAGGCCTGCGTATAGGGGCTGGCGCCCTTAAAGCCAGGCAGGAAAGAATGATGAATATTGATGCAGCGTCCCGATAATTTGGCCGAAAGACCATCGGAGAGAACTTGCATATAACGCGCAAGAACCACCACATCGGTTTTTGTCTCACGCACCAGCGACCAGATCTGCGTCTCTTGCTCAAGTTTTGTTTGCTTTGTCACGGGCAGATGATGAAAAGGCGCCGAGCCGAGATCAAGATGGGAATAAGTCTCGCGGGGATGATTGGCGACAATCGCCGTGACATCCATATCCAGCTCACCAGCCCGCCAACGATAAAGAAGATCGGCAAGACAATGATCAAATTTGGAGACAAGGATCATCACGCGCTTTTTCACAGCGACGGGCCTTATGGTCCAGGTCATAGCAAAGTCGTCAGCCCAAGGCTTAAACAGATCAGATATGGTCTCGAGAGATGCGCCCCCCTCGCCCAAAGAAAAACTCACACGCATGAAAAAGACATGCGTCGTTGGATCAGCAAATTGCTGCGCCTCAATAATATTGCAGGACTTTTCGAACAGAAAAGTCGAGACCGCAGCCACAATGCCTCTGCGATCGGGGCAAGAGAGCGTCAGTATCATCTGTTGA
>CAIVAX010000530.1 GCA_903903935.1 uncultured Hyphomicrobiales bacterium
GGGTTGGTGCATCAGCCATCACGTCAAAGGCCAAAGTCAATAAGCTATCGCCCGCTAGAATGGCAGTGGCTTCATCAAAGGCTTTATGCACTGTCGGGCGCCCACGGCGCAGATCATCATCATCCATAGCGGGCAGATCATCATGCACGAGTGAATAGCAATGGACGAGTTCAAGCGCGGCTGCTGCGCGCATAATGCCTGAATCCGATTGGTCAAAGAGGCGAGCGGTCTCAATCAACAGAAAGGGGCGTAAGCGCTTGCCACCAGCAAGGCAGGCGTGACGCATGGCAGCAAGAAGGCGCTCAGGGCGGGGATATTCACCATTTAGGCTGTGTTGGCTGAGCACAGTTTCCAGCATGCGCTCGACATCAGCGGCAATTGTGGAGAGCCTGTCGGGAAGATTTATGTCTGACATAAAGGCTCCTGCAATGGTGGATGTGATGATAGCGCAGCTTCATCCTCGTATGGCATTTGGCTTGCCCGATCTGTTCGCAAGGGTCAAGAGACGCTCGCTTTAGATGCTACCGCAGACGATAGGCAATGGGGAATGTATAGCTGCGCGGGGCGCCTTGGGGTGGCGGCTCAAAGGGTGCCGCGCGGCGGATGGTTGCAAGAGCATCTGCATCAAGTTCGTCATGGCCGCTTGACTGGACGACAGAGGCTTTTGTGACATTGCCATTGGCATCGAGCTCAAAGGAGACAGAGACGGTGCCTGTTTTATTGCGCTCACGCGCCATGGTTGGATAACGAAAAGCGCTGGCGAGCTTGCGCGAGAGATTGGCTCTGAAGTCAGCTAACCGCGTATCTGAAATTGCCGCTTGCCGCGGCTGTGATGGCGCTGCTGTAGGTTTGCGGATTGGGGTGGGCTTTGCAGGTTGGGGCTGAGGAGCGGCCTGAGGCTGCGATGGGGCAGGAATTGGCGCTGGCGCCGCTTCAATCACATTGGGCTCTTCGTGTCTAATCTCTAATTCCGGTACAGGCTTTGGAGTTTCGTCTTGCGGCGTTGGGGTTTGCTCAGGGAGCCCGACGGGTTGATCTGGCTCAGGCAGGGGCTTGGCTTCAACACTTGTCTGTGCCGCAAGGGGAGTGGCGATCTCAAAGACTGGACTTGGCTCATTGGGCTGCGGGCGGGTGCTTTCTGAAACAGGCTCAACTGACATTGGCTCTGCGATCGGATAACTCGTTAGCTGCTCGAGAGTGGGCTGTTCGAGAACGTGCTCAGTGGGCGGATCTGATATTGTGATCTGCGCGCGAGTGTCAGCAGCCTCCATGATCAATTCGACAGGAATAGGCTCTTCGCCAAAGTGTGCCACACTTTGTTTGTTCCATAGGCTTGAGGCAAGCATGAGGCTAGCATGGATGAAGAGCGAGGTCATGAGCAGCAAGAAGAACCATGGATTTCGCGCTGTGGGCTTGAAAAGAAAGCCAAGCTCCAAAGGAGCTAAAATGAACACAGGAGGCGCAGCTATGGTGCTGAGATCATAGTGTGAGAGCGCCAGATCAATGCGCGGCGCGCTGTCTTTTTCTGCACTCTCATCACGGGCTTTGATCGGTGGAGGGATGACCATGATCGACATTGCGCTCACACCAAATCATGCTCAAGGGCAATGCGCACCAGATCCATCGGGGTGCGGGCGCCCAGCTTGTTTTTCATCAGTGAGCAGGTATTGGCGATAGTCTTAGCGGAGACATCCAATGTATGGGCAATTTCCGGAATAGATTTTCCCTTGCCAAGTAAACGCAGGATTTCAATTTCACGTGGATTGAGAGATTCCAGCGGATTGGTTGCGCCGGCTGATTTATAATAAGCAAGACGACGAGCCAGCTTGGGCAGCAGAAAGACGCCACCTGAGGCAATAATTTTGATCGCAGCGATGAAATCATTGGGATCGTCATTTTTGGTAATATAGCCTTTTGCACCTGACTCAATGGCGCGAGCAGCAAAGATGGGATCATCATTCATACTAAAGACAAGTAGAGCCGCATCAGGATCCATCTCTAACAAGCGACGCGCAGTTTCAAAGCCTGATAGGCCCGGCAGATTGATATCGAGAATAACGACGTCGGGATTTTCCTTGGTGTAAAGATCGATCGCGCGCTCGCCGCTATTGGCGGAGGTGATCTGAATATCCTTTTCATACGACAGCATGGCTCTGATCCCGGAGACGACGATGGGGTGATCATCGACCACGAGAATGCGCAATGGAGCTGGCACTATGCTGGCATCCATAGGGGACATGGGGCAATTTGGCCTTTGGGATGTTGACGAGCCGGAGCGAGAGATTGCACTGTTCTCTGCTAGGGCCGATCTGTCAATTGGACTGTGGCTGGAGGGGGAGAGAATGTGGCAATCCATGTCGCTGCGCATGCGGTTGAATGCTTTGTTTGGTAGCTTTTTGCTTCTGGGCTTGGCATTCAGCATGGTGTTTGTCGTGGCCGGGGCCAGCCCGCGGGTCAAGGCGGAGGATGAGAGCACGGTGCGTCTGGCGCGGGAGTTTGTTTACGCCTCGCTCGCCAGCCTCAAACAAGTGCAAAATCCTGATGAGGCGTTGAGCCGTTTGATGGAGGGATTCCAAAATCTTCGCCATGTTTCGGTAATTATGGAGCGCTCCAGCCAGCCAGGCCAGCCAGTGCGCCAGGGGCCGGCACCTGATCGTTTGCGCCCCACTTCCGTGCCGCATTGGTTTGCCACTTTGGTCAGCCCCATTCGTACAATTATTGCTGTGCCGATCGAGATTGAGGGGGTGCACTATGGCTCTATCCTCATTGCCTCTAATCCATGGGATGAGGTGGCAGAGGTGTGGGAGTCTTTTTTATTCCTTGCTCTGGGAGGATCGGCGCTGGTGCTGTTTGTGCTGCTGCTCAATTCTTGGATTGTTGGCCGCGCTTTATCGCCCATTGCCAGCCTTGGCCATGCGCTAGAGCAACTCAGCAATGGGGCTTATGACGAAAGAATCATGCCCTCTGGTGCGCCCGAATTGCATATGATCTGCACGCGCCTTAATCTTTTATCTGATCAATTACAAAAAACTATGCAGGACAATTATATTTTGACAGAACGGCTGATCTCTCTGCAAGATGATGAGCGCAAAGAATTAGCGCGTGAACTGCACGATGAATTTGGTCCCTATTTGTTTGCCATTCGCGCCGGTGTGAATGTGCTGAGGCGCGGCGAGCCCGCCTCGCAATCACAGGCATCGATTGCTGAGGATATGCAAAAGCAGATCGATACTTTGCAACAAATCAATCGGCGTGTGCTGGAGCGATTGCGGCCCATGGGATTGTCGGAGCTCGGCCTGATGGAATCTTTGCGCAGCCTCATTGGTCTTTGGCGCGCGACTCATCCCCAGATCGAGGTTTATCTGAATGCATCAGCTATGATTGATGGGCTCGATGAAAGATTGGCGCTGACCATTTATCGCCTCGTTCAAGAGAGCCTCACGAATGTGTTTCGTCATGCAGATGCTTCGCGCGTGGATGTCTCTCTTTATCCTGCACAAGATCAGCAGGCCAATCGCATATTGCAGCTAGAAGTGCGGGATAATGGCATTGGCCTTGCTGACACAGTGCGGGAGGGATTTGGTCTGATCGGCATGCGCGAGCGCGTGCAGGCTTTGCGTGGCAAACTCAAAATCACAACTGGCGCCGCCCAGGGCACTTTAATTGTGGCTGAGCTTCCAATGGCCTGAACTTGCTGAGCTTGAGTATTGAGGTCCTCGGGAAAATTTCCCGATGTTTTGGACAGCTTAAGACTTCCCATCAACAAGGGGCAGATCTATTATTTACATGACTTCAGCGCTAACAGGCGCCCTATGAGCTTAACTGATGAAAGTCATGTCATGCGCCGTACTTTGTCTTATACTTTTGGTTGCTTTGGGCTAAGTCTATCGGCGCTGATTGTACCACTTTATGGAGCATTGGCGCAAACATCCTCTAATGGCTCATCCAATGGGCCTGCACAGAATTTACCGCAGGTAGATGTCATTGCGACCTCGCCGCTGGCTGGGGCAGGGGTTGATAGGGATAAAATTCCAGCACTGGCACAGGGCGTGCGAGCTGATGAAATTGCGCGGACAGCTTCACCAAGCGTCATCGATTCCTTATCGCGTTCCGTCCCCGGAATTGCTCTGTCTGATGTTCAGGGCAATGGCTTTTCGCAAGATTTATTTTATCGCGGTTTTAATGCTTCTTCTTTGCAGGGACGCAATCAGGGTCTGGCCGTTTACCAAAATGGTGTTCGCCTCAATGAGGCCTTTGGTGACACGGTCAATTGGGATTTCATTCCCCCGCAAGCCATTCAGCGGATGGATGTGTGGACCAATAATCCGCTCTTTGGCTTGAATGCGTTAGGCGGGGCGATCAACTTGCAAATGAAGTCTGGCTTTGATTGGCAGGGCTTTGAAACGCAAGTCATGGGTGGCTCTTATGGCCGCATAGGGGCATCTTTTCAATATGGTCTACAAAAAGAC
>CAIVAX010000531.1 GCA_903903935.1 uncultured Hyphomicrobiales bacterium
ATGGGTTTGTTTCCGGCCTTCTTGAACGCGAATTGTCTGAAACGGGTAATGCTGCAGAGGTATCATCCGCATCACCTCAGGCTTACAAAGAAACTTCGTTTCCAGTATCGCATGCCCGTGAAGCACTGCATGATCTGTGTGCCATTCTAGAGCCGTTAGGCGTGAAACCGTTCCTCGTGTCGGGAACGCTTCTTGGTTACGTACGCAACGGTGGATTCCTTTCTCATGATAAGGACGTCGATGTCGGTATTTTTGGTTGGGACGATCAATTCAATATTTTCGACGCCCTACAACGCAGCGGAAAATTCAAGCTCAAATTTGAATCACTAAAGGGACACAAGGCCTATACGATTCCGGTTTTTCATACTGGCAATCAAATGGCGATCGATATTTTTCTCTATCACGAGGTCGGCGCCAAGGTCGTTACCGGGGTGAATTTCGAATGGGGCTTTACAGGAACCTTCGAATTCTCGCCGTTCACGCTGACTGAAACCGAATTCTGCGGGACTAAGATTTGGGTCCCAGATGATATTGATACCAATATGGCTGAAAATTTTGGGGCTCATTGGCGTGTTCCAGATCCTGATTATCAGTCACATCTTGAATCGCCGTCTGTCAGTGACAAGGGTGGATCCGTTCATATGCTTCTCACATGGGACAAGCTTTCGAGCGGTCTCTTGGATAAGAAGATCGCCAAAGTGCGACGTGTTGTTCAATTTGCTTCCGCTTATGAGGATAATCCCCTCGCACCTAGCCGCGCTCTATGTGAACGTATTTTGCAGTGGTGTGATGTGCAGGAAGCCAAATCGAATATGTTAAAGAAGGTCTTCGAACATGCGTGACGATCTCGCAATTATTCTTCTTGCCGGTGGACAGGGCCAAAGACTTGGGTGGGAAATTCCCAAGCAATTCGTTCGCATTGGTGGCAAGACTATTCTCGAGCATAGCTTTTCAGCCTTGACCGAAGGCCTTCCCGATGTTCGCATCGTCGTAACTGTGCCGGTCGATCAGCTTGAAATGTCGCGTGCGATCCTTTCAAAGTTTCCTTGTGCTGATGTGATTATTGGCGGTTCGACGCGCCAGGGTTCGACATTATCGGGCCTGACCCATCTAGAAAATTTTTGTCCGCGCGATGTGATTATTCACGATGCCGCTCGTCCCTTTGTTTCGAATACAATCATTCATGATGTAGTCGAAGCTCTGCATGCGTTCGAAGCGGTGGATGTTGCCATTCCTGCGACCGACACGATTATTGTCGAAAATGGCGGATTCATTCAATCGATACCGGAACGGGCCCGGCTTATGCGGGGTCAGACGCCGCAAGCCTTTCGCTTTGGAAAGTTGATTTCGGCCTATCGCAAGGTGGGGCTTGAGCGTCTCAGCGAGTTCACCGACGATTGCGGTTTGTTTCTTG
Organism: uncultured Hyphomicrobiales bacterium; assembly: GCA_903903935.1. Classification (GTDB taxonomy): domain Bacteria; phylum Pseudomonadota; class Alphaproteobacteria; order Rhizobiales; family Beijerinckiaceae; genus Terripilifer. The sequence goes on from CAIVAX010000531.1 coordinate 1,415, forward strand.
CAGCCGACCCATTTGCTCGTGTGCGCATTGTTCAAGGCGCTTCAGAAAATATGAAAATTACTGAGGGTCTCGACCTCGTGATTGCTGACGAAATGTTGCGGATGAAGACGGCTAATGTCGATCCCAACATTCGTGGCATAGACGTGAAGGGCAAGACCGCCGTCATTTTTGGTGGCAATTCCGGCATCGGCAAGGCGATGACACAGATATTGTGGGATGCCGGCTGCCAGACGGAAGTGGCTTCGCGTTCATCGGGTTGCGATATCCGCAATTATGCAGATGTTGAAAAAGTCATTGCCGACGTTCAGTCGAAGCATGGTGCGATTGACTTCGTCATCAACACAGTCGGTTCGCTGGTCATGCGGGATGTTGCCAACCAGAATGCGCAGGACATTGCCGAACAGATCAGCATCAATTTGAGTGGTACTTTCAATGTCGCCCGCGCCAGTCATCATAGCCTCGCGCGTTCAAAAGGCATGCTTTTGAATTTTTCCTCTTCTTCCTATACGCGTGGCCGCAGTGGCTATGTACCTTATTCGGCTTGCAAAGCTGCCGTCGTCAATCTGACGCAAGGGCTAGCGGAGGAATGGATGGAAGACGGCATTCGC
>CAIVAX010000532.1 GCA_903903935.1 uncultured Hyphomicrobiales bacterium
AAAAAGGCCCCCGAGGGGGCCTTTTTTAATGAGGTGTCGAGCACTGCGCTCATTGCTCTCACGCGTGAGATTAGCGCTGGTCGATACCGGCATAATCGCGCTTGGTTTGGCCCACATAGAGCTGACGGGGGCGACCAATCTTCTGGTTCGGATCCTCGATCATCTCTTTCCATTGCGCAATCCAGCCCACTGTGCGGGCCACAGCAAACAGCGCTGTGAACATCGAGGTGGGGAAGCCCATCGCCTTGAGAGTGATGCCCGAATAGAAATCGACATTGGGATAGAGCTTGCGTTCAATGAAGTAAGGATCGCTCAAAGCAATGCGCTCGAGCTCCATCGCCACATCGAGCAGCGGATCGTCCTTAATACCCATTTCCTTGAGCACTTCGTGACAGGTCTTGTGCATGATTTTGGCGCGTGGATCAAAGTTCTTATAGACGCGATGACCAAAGCCCATCAGGCGGAAAGGATCATTCTTATCCTTGGCGCGCGCAATGAACTGAGGAATACGATCCACAGTGCCAATCTCGCGCAACATGTCGAGACAGATTTCATTGGCGCCGCCATGGGCTGGTCCCCACAAAGCAGCAATACCTGCCGCGATACAGGCAAAAGGATTGGCGCCTGTCGAGCCGGCAATACGCACGGTTGATGTCGAGGCATTCTGCTCATGATCCGCATGTAGAACGAAAATCCGATCCAACGCGCGAGCAATCACTGGATTGATCTGATATTCCTCACACGGCACAGCAAAGCACATGCGCAGGAAGTTGGAGGCATAACCCAGATCATTCTTGGGATAAACGAAAGGCTGGCCGATATTATATTTATAAGCCATTGCAGCAATCGTCGGCATTTTGGCGATCATGCGCATAGATGCAATCATGCGCTGCTTGGGATCGGTAATGTCGGTTGAGTCATGATAGAAGGCCGCCAGCGCGCCCACGCAACCCACCATCACAGCCATGGGATGCGCATCGCGGCGGAAGCCTTGAAAGAAGCGGGTCATCTGGTCATGCACCATAGTGTGGCGTGTGACCGTATAATCAAATTCCGCTTTCTGCTTGGGGGTTGGCAATTCGCCATAAAGCAGCAAATAGCAGGTTTCGAGGAAGTCACCCTTTTCGGCTAATTCGTCGATGGCATAGCCACGATGGAGCAAGATGCCTTCGTCGCCATCAATATAGGTGATCTTGGATTCGCATGAGGCCGTAGACAGGAAGCCTGGATCAAAGGTGAAAGCGCCAGTAGCGCCATAAAGCTTGCCAATATCGATCACATCGGGACCAAGAGTCCCGCTCATCACGGGCAAGTCGGCCGATTTATCGCCAATTTTAATTGTGCCTGTCTTTGCGTTCATTGCAACCGCCTTTGTCACTCTGAGATAGTCTCTGTCACTCTGAGAGAGCGTGGCCCGTCTGGGACAATATGTCTCAGGTTTGGGTTGATCCTGTCATGGTGCCCCGCGAAAATTTCTAGCCGATTGTCGGCTAGGGTTCAAGCGCATGTCTTCTCTGAAAATGCACAATTGATTACATTTTAAAATTTTTGTAACAGGTCTTTTATGGCCAGACTTCAGAGAGATTTGGCCTGATCTCGTAAGCGATCCAGCGACTCCTTCTGGCCCAACACTTCAAGGACATCAAAAATGCCGGGCGAGGTTGAGCGGCCCGTCAAGGCAGCGCGCAAGGGCTGCGCCACTTGTCCCAATTTGGCTCCCGTTTCCTCCGCATAGATCCTGACAATTTTTTCCGTCTCTCGCGCTGTCCAGTCTGTGAGAGCCTCAAACCGCGGGATCAGCGCTGCAAGATGAGCCTGCCCGCCTTTGGCGAGGATATCGGCCGCCTTGTTATCCAAAGGCAGGGGCCTTTGGGCAAAAAGAAAGCCAGCCCCATCCAG
>CAIVAX010000533.1 GCA_903903935.1 uncultured Hyphomicrobiales bacterium
GGCTCAGCTATTTCTTGATTTTTGGTCAGTTCATAGTCCTCGACGCGCTTGTATTATTCCTTGACTAGATCAAGGACCGAGTTGACCAATAGTCGTCGAATATTAAAAATTAACTCAGATTAAAATATGTTATAAAAGAATATTAAATGCCAACTTATCAGCCTTTTCAAATTAATTTAAACTTGATTTCAGATTTTAAAAACTAATTATTTCAATAATATAATTGTTATTCTCTTTATTCTCACTGGCGCGCCATTTTGTATCATTTTAGTCCAAATGGCCTGAATGATGGGAGACAGAGCTAAGCTGTCCCATCACCGCTACGACAATATTGGCGATAGTTTTTTAAAAAAGAGGGCTCGGCTTAGTGCCAGCCCGTTACTCTTTTCAAAATCGAGGTCGCTTGACCCTGCGATGACTCTCCCGCCCAAACCACATATTGATCTGGCCGCACGAGCACGAGGGCTGCCTCATAAGCCTCGCGTCCCCCATTACGTGAGTCACGAATGATTTTGAGCGGGATGCCCTGCGCGCGAGCTGCCTCTTCAAAATCCTGAATGTCGCTTTGCGCAGCATCAAAAGCCAGCAGGGTGAAGTCTCTTCCCAGTTGCACGAACGTATTGCCACCCGATGTCAAAGCAACTGGGGCCAGATGGTGTCCGGCTCGCGCCTTGACGGAGTGAATGCCATGCGCCGAATTCTTGCCGCCGGCAGGGCCAAACATAACCGGAGAGGCTTCATAGTTCGGCTCATATTGCTGGAAGCGAGAGCCAATGTCAGTTTCGCGCCCCTTCCAAGCAGCCTCAAATTCTGCAACATCTGTTTCTGGATTGTAGCGATGTAGAAACTCTGCATCGCGCTTGATGCGCGCGGTGATGAAATCATCAGCTGTTTCCCAGAACACCGGGCGACGCTCATTGCTATAGCTTTCCAGCAAAGCTGGAGAGGCCCAGCCTTGCAAATTCGCAGCAAGTTTCCAACCTAAATTGACGATGTCCTCGAGGCCATTGTTCAAGCCAAACCCTCCATAGGGCGGATGACTATGGGCTGCATCGCCAGCGATGAAAATTCGCCCGCGTTGATACTCCTCCGCAACAGCGACGCGCATATTCCAGAAACCGCAATATTCAAAATCACACGTGCAGTCGAAGCCGGCCGCCTGTCGAACAAGTGCAAGCGCGTCGAATGTTTCGATCTTGGAGTCAGGGGGAATGGGTGCGTGGAAAAACCAGCCATCTGGGGCCTCGATACGGCCAAAGAACTGCCAATAGCCGTTCAGATCCGGGCGCAAAACGCGATAGGTCGAGCGCTCGGGAAAACGTTTGAGCTGTTCGTTCAAATCTTTCGAGCGAAAGACTGCCAGCAGCATCTTCTGTTCGTAATCCAGCTTTGTGCGCTCAATGCCGATTTGCGAACGCACGCCAGAATGCGCACCGTCACAGCCAACCAGATAATCGCATTCCAAAACCTCTGGGGTTGCGCCATCGGCTTGAGATACAGACACACGCACGCCGTTTGCATCCTGAACGATATCGCCCGCAACCCAGCCGTATCGCGTCTCTACATGGGGGAAATCCAAAAGACGCCGCCGCAGAACCTTTTCGGTCTGATACTGAGGAAGGCGATCATTGTCTTGACTGTAGAACTGCCGCACGAGTTCACGCCCGGCAGGCGCGTGCCAATATTGGCTCATCAGATTGCCATAGGCGGTCAGCTCGCCAATTGCATAGCCTGCGGGCATCAGGCGCGCAGCGCGGATTTCAGGCTCGACGCCCCAATTGGCAAAATGTTCCAGCGTGCGCTGAGTCAGATTTTGGCCTTTAGGAATGCGCCCTAAATCGATACGCGGCTCAATGATTGCGCAAGAAATTCCGCGCATCCCCAGTTCGACGCCAAGGCCGACACCAACCGGGCCACCCCCCACGATGACAACTTGATATTTTTTGGACAAGTTGAAAATCTCCTGTGCGAATGACGATAATTTGGTTCAGCGCGCTTTATCAGCAATTTCGCGCGCGCGCGTAACAACAGCCTCCGGGCTTGTATAGACACGAGCCAAGATCTGCGAAATCTCATCGTCTGTGACAGGATCAACCTCGAGCGCCTGTTTGTCAGCCTCGGCACGGTAGTCTGCATCCTTCATCGTGTCTAAAAAAGCTTGGCGCAGGGCCGCAATACGCTCGGCAGGAACGCCGGCAGGCGCCGCAATCGGCCAGGCAATCGGCAAACGAGCAATAAAAAGCTCAAGCAATTGCCGGTCGGCGTCATTGCTGGCAAGGTCGAGCGCCGAGGCGACGTTGGGCAGATCAGGCGCCTTGGACAGACCAAATTGCAGCAAAACCCTAACCTTATTTTCGGCAATCCACGCCGGGCGCACAGTTTTTAAAAACCCCCATGAAAGCCCAGCCATGCCATCGACCTCGCCACGATCCATCGCCAGCAAAGCTTCAGGAGCGCCCGGATAGCCGGTGACGAGTTTCAATTTCGTGCCCAGAACGGCGTTCATCATCAGCGGAAACGTACTTGTATCTGCGCCGCCTCCCGTTGCTGCAACGATCATTTCTTTGGACTTCAAATCATCGAATGTCTTGAAAGGGAGATCGGAGCGCACGAAGACGATATTGGTTTCACGACTCGGGCTGCCGATCCAATTCAAATTGCGGGCGTCAAACTGCGCACTCTTATTTCCCATCAGGGGCTCGAATATGACGCCGCGCGAAAAGGACGCGAGGGCTGTTCCATCCTTGGCGGCCACATTGGCGAGGTGATTGATAGAGGCAAGGCTGCCAGCGCCAGGCATGTTCTGGATGACGACTTTCGGCTTGCCGGGAATATGATTGCCCAAGAACCGCGCAACGGCGCGCGCGTTGAGATCATAGCCGCCCCCCGACGTGAACCCAACCACAAGAGTAATGGTTTTGCCCTGATAAAAGCTTTCGACAGATTGCCCCTGTGCGCCCGCCGACAATGTAGAAAAGGCCAGAGCCGTTGCAGCCGCACACAACATCGACCAAAACCGCAAGGGTGAACCCAGTGACACAGTGCTCATATGGATCTCGTTTCCTGAACTTGAATTCTGAATTTCGCTTAGCTTATTTCCCCAAATAA
>CAIVAX010000534.1 GCA_903903935.1 uncultured Hyphomicrobiales bacterium
ATGCAGTCTTGGGCTCGCCCTTTGTCTCGCATCTGGTCAAAAATGATCCGCAATATGACATTATGAACTTTGATATTGATCAAGGAAAGGCTGACATCGAAAAGAGCTTTGCTGGTGATCGTGTCCTGCAGGAAAATCCAGATATCTCCCGCTTCACGCGTCGGGGCGGCAAGCTGATTCTCTGGCACGGCTTTAATGATCCCGGCCCAAGCCCCCTCTCGACAATCGACTATTATGAAAAAGTGGTCGAGGCCATTGGCTCAGGTGCGGATAAGGCTGCTGAAGCACAAAAGAGTGCGCGCCTTTTCCTTGCCCCCGGAGTCGGCCATTGCCGCGGCGGCGCGGGGCCAGATCAGTTTGATATGCTCTCGGCTCTGGAGGCCTGGTCCGAGAAAAACGAGGCGCCCGAGCGGATCATTGCCACCAAAGCAGGCTCAAATATCTCGCGTCCCCTCTGCCCCTATCCCAAACTCGCTAAATATAAGGGCGCGGGGGAGAGCAATGATCCGGCTAATTTCACCTGCGAAGTGCCATAAGCCAAATAAGGGAGCTTAAGCTTAAGGATGTTTGGATCAGCCCTGGGCTGCGTCCAAACGTCCATGCGTGAAGGCCTAGGCACGGTTGCTCCAAAATGCAGATTGGGTTATTTGGAATTCAAGTCGCCTGAAACAGCGCATACCATTTAAAATAGGAAGGGTTCACCATGAGCAATCATCATGACCAAGCCAGCGGTCATCCAGACATGGATTATGCTGAGCACGACAAAACCTATGAAATGTTCATCAATCTGGCGAAATATGGCACGATTTTCTGCGTGCTTTTGCTGGTGTTTATGGCGGTGACCCTGCTCTGATTGCCTGCTTTCGCAGAGCATGTGGCTAAGCGCCTCTGGCAACGGGGGCGCTTTTCTATTGCCTTTGGGCCCAATTTGGGCCTGAATGTGGCAAATATCGAACTCTCAAGGCACAGTGGAGATCAGACTCATGCGGATTGCGGTTCCGGCCGAAACCGATGGCAGCGAAACCCGGGTGGCGGCAACGCCAGAAACGGTGAAAAAACTGATCGCTCTGGGCGCAAGCGTCGCTGTTCAGGCAGGCGCAGGCAAAGCCTCAGGTCTTCCTGATGCTGATTATGAGGCCGCAGGGGCACAGATTCTCGCCCATGGCGCTGATGTGATGGCTGAGGCCGATATTGTGCTGCAGGTGCGGCGCCCAAAGGCGCAGGATCTGGCTGGCCTTAAAAAAGGTGCCGCTGTTCTGGCGATGATGGATCCCTATGGCCAGCAGGAGGCCATTCAGGCCCTTGCCAATGCCGGGGCTAGTGCCTTTGCGATGGAATTCATGCCGCGCATTACCCGCGCGCAGGTGATGGATGTGCTCTCCTCGCAAGCCAATCTGGCGGGCTATCGGGCAGTGATTGATGGAGCGGCTGAATATGGCCGCGCTCTCCCCATGATGATGACAGCCGCTGGTACCATTCCAGCCGCCAAGATTTTCATCATGGGCGTGGGTGTTGCTGGTCTGCAGGCCATTGCAACGGCGCGCCGTCTGGGTGCCATTGTCACGGCCACAGATGTGCGCCCGGCCACCAAGGAGCAAGTGGAATCGCTGGGCGCGAAATTCCTCGCCGTTGAGGATGAGGAATTCCTGCAAGCGCAGACGGCCGGTGGCTATGCCAAGGAAATGTCCAAGGACTATCAGGCTAAACAGGCCGCGCTCACAGCTTCGCATCTCGCCAAGCAAGATATCGTCATCACCACAGCTTTGATTCCCGGCCGTCCGGCCCCGCGCTTGATTACGGCTGAAATGGTGGCCTCCATGCGCCCTGGCTCGGTCATCGTCGATCTGGCCGTCGAGCGCGGCGGCAATTGCGAGCTCGCCAAGCCCGGCCAAGTTCACGTGACTGACAATGGCGTTAAAATCATTGGCTATCTCAATCTGCCCGGCCGTTTGGCGGCCAGCGCCTCCAGCCTTTATGCGCGCAATCTTTTGGCCTTTGTTGAAACCATGATCGACAAAGAGAGCAAACAGCTCAGCATCAAATGGGATGATGAATTGGTCCAAGCGACCTTGCTCACCCGCGATGGGGCGATTGTGCATCCAAGCCTTTTGCCAAAGGCATAAGTTCCAACTTCATCTTTATGACGGCCCAAAGAGAGGGCAAACAATGGCGAACCAGGCAACACAGACATTTCTCGATCAGGTGCAACAAGCCGCCCAGACCTATGCCGATAGTCTGGCAGCCAGTGCAGGCAGTGCCGCACATGCGGCCTCGGGTGGCGCGATTGATCCTTTCGTTTTCCAGCTGGCGCTCTTCGCTCTAGCGGTCTTCGTTGGCTATTATGTCGTCTGGCAAGTCACGCCGGCTCTGCATACGCCGCTCATGTCTGTCACCAATGCCATTTCCTCTGTGGTGGTGGTGGGCGCGCTCTTGTCGATTGGTGTGGATGCCTCAACGCCCGGCGATGATGGTCCGCTCTGGGCGCGGGTCTTTGGGTTTTTGGCCCTCATTCTTGCCTGCGTGAATATTTTTGGCGGCTTTCTCGTCACCGAGCGCATGCTGTCTATGTACAAGAAGAAGGGCTAAGAGATGAGCGCTAATCTGGCAGCCCTATTATATCTCGTCGCGGGTATTTTATTCATTCTGGCGCTGCGGGGCCTCTCGCATCCCTCCTCCTCACGTCAGGGCAATACATTCGGCATGGTCGGCATGGCTTTGGCCGTGGTGACAACCTTGCTCTATGCTTGGCCCACAAGCCTCTCGAGCTGGGTGCTCGTGCTGGCGGGCGTGGCCATTGGTGGCGGCATTGGCGCTTGGCGCGCCCGCACCGTGCAAATGACGGCCATGCCGCAATTGGTGGCCTTCTTCCATGCTCTTGTGGGTCTGGCCGCTGTGCTTGTGGCGGCTGGCGCGCTCTATGCGCCCAGTGCTTTTGGTATTGGTACCAGCACAAACATTCACACCGGCAGTCTGGTTGAAATGTCGCTGGGCCTTGCCATTGGTGCGATCACATTTACCGGCTCGATCATTGCCTTTCTCAAATTAGATGGGCGCATGTCGGGCAAGCCCATTCTCTTGCCGCAGCGCCATGTCATCAATATTGGCCTGGCTGTTCTGCTACTGATGCTGATTGGTATTTTCGTTGGTACAGCCAGTCACACATTGTTCTGGATCATTGCGCTTGTGTCCTGCCTCTTGGGTATTTTGCTGATCGTGCCCATTGGCGGCGCCGATATGCCAGTGGTTGTGTCCATGCTCAATTCTTATTCTGGCTGGGCAGCCGCAGGCATTGGCTTTACGCTGGGTAATTTGGCACTGATTATTACTGGTGCTTTGGTCGGCTCATCAGGTGCCATTCTTTCGTACATCATGTGTAAGGGCATGAATCGCTCGTTCATCTCCGTCATTCTGGGCGGCTTTGGGGGTGAGAGCGAAGTGGCCTCTGGCGCTGTCGAGACGCGCCCTGTCAAGCAGGGCTCGGCCGATGATGCGGCCTATATTATGAAGAATGCGCAGAAGGTGATCATTGTGCCGGGTTATGGCATGGCGGTCGCGCAAGCGCAGCATGCCTTGCGCGAAATGTGCGATCTTCTCAAGAAGGAAGGCGTCGAAATCAAATATGCCATTCATCCTGTCGCCGGTCGCATGCCCGGCCATATGAATGTGCTGCTGGCCGAGGCCAATGTGCCTTATGATGAAGTCTTCGAGCTTGAGGATATTAATTCCGAATTTGCGCAGGCCGATGTGGCTTTTGTGATTGGCGCTAATGACGTTACCAATCCCTCCGCCAAGACAGACCCCAAATCGCCCATCTATGGCATGCCCGTGCTCGATGTTGAAAAGGCCAAGACGGTTCTCTTCATCAAGCGCGGCATGGGCTCAGGCTATGCTGGCGTGGAGAATGAATTATTCTTCCGCGATAATACAATGATGCTCTTTGCCGATGCCAAGAAGATGGTGGAATCCATCGTCAAAGCGCTTGCGCATTAAAGCGATTGTAGATCGGATTACGCGTCAGCTTGTGCTGGCGCGTAATGATTCTGAGATCAGAAATCTTATCAGCTGCGGCTGACGCGGCTCAGTCCCTGGTGGGCAATTGAATTATTAGGATCAAGCACAAGCACGCGATTGTAATTCTCAATCGCTTTGGCTTTTTCACCTTTGCGCTCATAGGTCAGGCCAAGACCCAGCCAGCCCTCCGGCGTGCGATTGTCGACATTGAGCGCGGCATTGAAGTCTTCAATCGCCGCATCATATTTGCCCAATTCACTCAAGCTCTGTCCACGCGCCAAATAGGGCGCAGCGGTAAAGGGATCGCGATCAATAGCATTGTCGAAATCCGAGACCGCGCGCGCCTGATCCCCCTGACGCTGGCGGATGAGGCCACGGGCGTGAAAGGCCTGCGGATTTTCCGGGTTCAAGCGAATGACCTGTGTGAGATCACTCATCGCCTGATCCAGACTGCCTTGCGTGCGCAGCAGATTGGCGCGGCCCAAATAGGCGGCCGTATGCTTGGGGTTGGCCTCAATAGCGTGATTAAAGTCCTGCAGGGCGGCATCCGTGCGGCCGATTTGCCGATTGGCAAGGGCACGATTGGTCAAAGCCGTCGCCATATTGGGCTCAATCTTCAACGCGGCGTTGAAGTCGGCAATCGCTTCCTGATAGCGCCCAATGCGGGCATAGGCAGCCCCGCGTGTGTTCAAAGCCCCAGCATCTGAGGGATTGCGCTGCACCACATCTGTGAGGGAGGCCAGATTGGCGCTCGCTGACGCATCGGCTGTTTCATATTCAGCAATCGGTGTGGCGCTGCGGGTAAACCCTCCGCTGCCCACCATTGTGCCGCCAGCACAGCCAGCAAGGCTTACTAATGAACCCAGCACCAGAGCAGGTCCAATCAAGCGCGAGCAAGGAAATGGGGGCCGTGTGCCAGATTTTGCAGCTGGAAAGAAAAGCATGGCGGGAAGATCCTGCTGATTGTGAAGAAGAGCCTGATCCGATCCTATCATCTGATCACGCGTTCACTAACCGAACAAACATTAGCGAGAGTTTAATAAGCTTAAAATGATCGCGCTGATAGAGTGCCCGCACATAAAAAACGCTAAAACAGAAAAAGCGCCCGCGGATCAAATCCGGGACGCTTCTGATCAAAATCGAGAAAAGAGATTAGCGCGGTGCGCCCATCACAGGCTTGGGCTTCATGGGCAGAAGGCCTTCGCGCTGCAGCTTCTTGCGAGCCAGCTTACGAGCCCGGCGGATCGCCTCGGCGCGCTCACGGGCCTTCTTTTCAGAGGGCTTCTCGTAATGTCCGCGCAGCTTCATTTCGCGGAAAATGCCTTCGCGCTGCATTTTCTTTTTCAGCGCCTTAAGGGCCTGGTCGACATTGTTGTCGCGGACGAGAACTTGCACTCGGTGATCCTGTCTTTGAGTCCAAACGGGACGGGAAAAGGGTAAATGGCAGATCTAAATCCACCTTAGGTGCGGGCAAATAGCAGAATGCCGAAGGGCTGTCTAGCGGCTGAGGCAGTTTAGCACCAAAAAGGGGCCCATTTCTCCCCAGTGTGATATTTCTTTCGCCTGTGCCCTCCGCTTAAAGAAAAAGCCCGGCGGACCGGGCTTTCTTTAAGTCTTTGTTCCATCACTCAAGGCCTATGGCCAAGCTCGATCAGAGTGCATTCAGGCTTGTGGCTGAGGCTCCATGCCCGCATCGGGCTTGGGCCGCGGCTTGCCAGCCGAGGGCACATGCGAGGAGCGCGGGGAGGGTGGATCGTCACCAGTATCGCGCACGGGGGCATTGCCCTCGAACAAGCCCATGATCTCATCACCGCTCAAGGTCTCATATTCCAAAAGGCCCTTGGCAAGGGTTTCGAGATTGTCGCGCTTCTCGGTCAGAATGCGATTGGCTTCTTGGTGCCCCATTTCGACCAAGCGACGCACTTCGGAGTCAATTTTCTGCGAGGTGGACTCAGAAATATTCTGCTGGCGACCCATGGAATAACCCAAGAAGACCTCTTCTTGATTTTCGCCATACATCACCGTGCCCAGCTCTTCAGAAAAGCCCCAGCGTGTCACCATGGCTCTGGCAAGCTTGGTGGCCTGCTCAATGTCTGACTGCGCACCAGAGGTCACCTTATCGCGACCAAAGACGATTTCTTCAGCCACGCGGCCACCCATCAGCACAGCCAAGCGCGAGGTCATTTGCTCATAGCTCATCGAGAGCTTATCGCGCTCAGGCAATTGCATCACCATGCCCAGAGCCCGGCCACGCGGAATGATCGTGGCTTTGTGCACGGGATCAGTTGCAGGCACACTCAGAGCGACAATCGCATGTCCGCCTTCATGATAGGCCGTGAGCAATTTTTCTTGCTCGGTCATCACCAAAGTGCGGCGCTCGGCGCCCATCATGATCTTGTCCTTGGCATCTTCAAATTCCGCCATAGTGCCAATGCGCTTGCCACGACGAGCAGCCATGAGAGCTGATTCATTGACCAGATTCATCAGATCAGCGCCTGAAAATCCTGGTGTGCCGCGCGCCACAACTTTCAAATCAACATCTGGCGCAAGCGGAACTTTGCGAACATGGACTTTGAGAATTTTCTCGCGGCCCACCACATCGGGATTGGGAACAACAATCTGACGATCAAAACGGCCCGGACGCAGCAAGGCGGGATCGAGCACGTCAGGACGGTTGGTGGCCGCAATCAGGATAATCCCCTCATTGACCTCAAAGCCGTCCATTTCAACGAGCAATTGATTGAGCGTTTGTTCGCGCTCATCATTTCCACCGCCAAGGCCCGCGCCACGATGACGACCCACAGCATCGATTTCGTCGATGAAGATAATGCAGGGCGCATTCTTCTTGGCTTGTTCAAACATGTCGCGCACGCGGCTCGCGCCAACGCCTACGAACATTTCAACAAAGTCAGAACCCGAAATGGTGAAGAAGGGCACATTTGCTTCCCCTGCAATGGCACGCGCCAGCAAGGTCTTACCTGTGCCGGGGGGGCCAACAAGCAACACGCCGCGCGGAATACGTCCACCCAGACGCTGGAACTTTTGCGGATCGCGCAGAAATTCGACGATCTCTTGCAGATCATCCTTGGCTTCATCAACGCCTGCGACATCTTCAAAGGTCACGCGGCCATGCGCCTCGGTGAGCATTTTGGCTTTTGATTTGCCAAAACCCATGGCTTTGCCACTCGCCCCCTGCATTTGCCGGGAGAGGAAAATCCACACAGCAAGGAAGGCGATCAAAGGCAGGCCATTGACCAGCAAAGTAGCGAGCCAAGAATTCCCCTCAGAGGGAGGCCGGGCTGTGATCGAGACATTCTTCTTGTAAAGATTCTGGACCAGCGAGGGATCATTGGGGGCATAGGTCGAGAAGGCCCGACCATCTGTATAATTGCCCGTCACCTCATGTCCGGCGATCGTGACATTGCGCACACGGCCTTGATCGACATCCAACAGCAATTGGCTAAAGGGGATTTCAGCCGTCTGGGCTCTCTGTCCAGGATTCTGGAACAACATCACCAGTGCGACAACCAGCAGGAAAATGATCACCCAGAGGGCAAAATTCCGAACATTGGGATTCATTGCGGTCCTTAAGAGGGGTCAGCTTCGTGCATAAGGAAACGATAGCCATGTCCCTCGTGTTGTTAATTTAAGGGGCGGAGTCCCCTTTGCCAAGGGAAGAACTGAGAAATCCTACGAGAAAGGGTTTAAGGAATTGCCCTGATCCCGATTGGCAGCTCAAACCCACTCAGGTTTGAAGCCAAGTTTGGGCTGAACCTAGCGGCTGCGTCTGGGCGACTCGGGCTCAAACTGCAGCCGTTTGGCGCTTGTGCAGCTGATCAGGCAGCCCCCCAAAGTTTGCCGTGCCGCCTCCCCCCTCGATAGGGATTGCGCCAAAAGCTTTGCGAGGCCCTCAATCTGTTCCAGTCTGGCAATGGGATCAGGCTTGGGACTCGACCCCTTGGTGCGGATCAGCGCCAGTCCAATCAGACGGATACGGATCTCCTCAGGCTCCTCAAGCCAGCTCAATCCATCGAAAGTGACATGGCCAGAGGGGTCAATGGTGTGCAAATGCGCAAATCTGGCTTGCGCCATCTGATCCAGAGCTGCTTCGGCGCGGCGAGCACGCTGGGCCAAGCGGGCAAATCCGGCGCTCTCCAGTCCTTCTTGCGCCAAATCCGGCAAAAGCGCCCGCAGGCGTGTGCGCGCGAATTTCTGGTTCTCATTGGACGGATCAAGGATGAAGTCCTGCCCCAACTCATGGCAAAGCGTGATCAGCTCTTGCTTGCTCCAGGACAGCAAGGGCCGGGCGTGGCGAATATTGGCCCGCATCATTTCTGGCGCCATACCGGCCAAACCGCCAATGCCCGAGCCGCGCAATAAGCGAAATAATACGGTCTCCGCCTGATCATCGCCATGATGGGCGCTCATCAACACATCGCAGTCTCTTTGCTGCGCATGGGCAATCAGCAGATCATAACGCGCCGCCCGGGCCATTTCCTGAATACGACTTGTGGGCTTGGCCCCCTCCCACGTCAAAATTGTGTGCTCAATGTTGAGAGCAGCGCACCAGCGGGCCACTCTTTTGGCTTCCTCGAGCGATGTGTCACGCAAAGCATGATCGACAGTTGCCGCCAACAGACGCGGGCGATTGGGAGCTTGCGCCCAATTCACCATCAACCGCAGCAGAGCCATAGAGTCCGGCCCGCCCGAGACAGCAATCAACAGACCTTTGGCCATCTCATAAGGGGCGAGATCGCAATGAGCTTTGTGCAGAAGGGCGCTGGCGTTCAGCATTGATAGCGTTTGAACTCGCGATCAGCTTGCGAGCGCAGATTGGCGCTGGCGCTGGGAAATTTGCGTCCCATTTCGCCAAAAGTGGCGCAGGCCTGTTCTTTCAGACCCAATTGTTCGAGAGCAAACCCCAGTTTCACCATGGCCTCAGGCGCGCGGGCTGCTTTGGAATAATCGGTTGAGACTTTCAGATATTGTTCGGCCGCTTCGCGATGGCGTTTGCGTTTGGTGAAACTCTCGCCCAGATAAAATGTGGCGTCCGGCGTCAGCTGGTCTTTGGGATATTTGCGAATAAAGGCCTGCAGTCCCAATTCTGCCTCTTCATATTGATCAGCTTTATAAGCACTCAAGGCATTGGCATAGTCCTCTGCCGGCCCTTTAGATGTGGGCAGAGCGGCCATGGTCTGAACGGCAGAACTTTGAGCCTGCCCCATATCACGATTGGCATTGGTTGCTGTGCGGGCAGGGGCTGCAGAACGCGGGGCAAGATCGATTGGACCGTTTGATGGGGCACCATCTTCCTCATCCTCGCTCATGTCTTCAACCGGCGCACCCAATGGGCCCGAGAGCGCGGGGGAAGCGGCGGCTAAACTGCCTAAAGAGCGCGGTGCACCGGGGGCATCAGGTTGGGCCCTGGGATCAAAAGCATCTCCGCGCTTTTGCGGGGCGGGATTTTGTGGGGTCGTGCTTGCAGGTGCAGGGACTGCTTTGGCCGCGGGCTTAGCCCCGCTCATATCCTGAAAGCGGAAATCGACATCCTGCCGGAATTTGCGCAATTGATCTTCGAGCTTGCGCATTTGGAACTGCATTTGCTCCATTTGCCCAGTCTGGCTGCGCAATTGGTTTTCCAGCCGATCAATGCGCAGCAAAAGGCTGGCATTGTCCTGACTCTGAGCGGAAAACACCCGCCCATCCCCGCCGGGAATAGAGGCAGGTGGTAGGCCAGAATTTTGCGCCAGAGCAGAAGCGCTCATCAGACCCATGCCCAATAGGCTGAGTACATAGAGAGTGACGGCGGAAGGTGAAACAAATCGAGCCATAGGTGAGCAGGTCCTTGGTCAGCAAGTCCTTAAATCAGCAAGTCCTAGCTTGAGATCACATTAGCATGATTGGCCATTTCGACCAAAATGAGATGACAGCTACAAACAAAAACCGACGCGCTGAGCGCGTCGGTTTGCAACAAAGTCCATCTGAAAGATCAGATCAGGAATTGCCACCAGCCAGAACGGTGACAGCGCGGCGATTCTGCGACCAGCACGAAATATCATTACACACAGCCACCGGGCGCTCCTTACCATAGGAGATTGTCTTGATGCGATTGGCAGTAATGCCGCGGGCGATCAGATAATTCTTGGTCGACTCAGCGCGCTGCGAGCCCAGAGCAAAATTATATTCGCGTGTGCCGCGCTCATCGGCATGGCCTTCAACCGTGAAGGAATAGCTGGGATATTGCGACAACCATTGGGCTTGCTTATCCAGAGTGGCCTGTCCAGCGCTGGTCAGTTCGGTGGAATCGGTTTCAAAGAAGACGCGATCGCCGACATTGACGACAAAATCCTGCGCGCTGCCCGGTGTAGCGCTGCCAGCACCCAAAGCGCCCGCGCCACCAATGCCGCCATTCAGGCCGCCATTGGCATCATCGGGATTTTTGGAACAGGCGGCCATTCCAAAGGCCACACAAAAAATGGCTGCAAATTTCAACAGGCGCGCATGGGCGACAAGGGACATGGGAAACTCCTACTTAAGTGTTGAAGGATGAAGTAAACTGCGATGGTTAATCGAAGGTTCCGCGCATTCAACCCAGCGCAAAACGAATAAGCGTCAATCAAGTAAACAGAAACTATGGTTAGCGGAGTGTTAAAATTGCCTCTCAGGCCAAGGCCAACACTCACTTTTCAGTTTACACGATCAGGTGATCCCCAGTCCCCAATTTACTTCAACAAAGGTCCCCAAGAGGGGTCTGAGGCAAAGCCGGGGGTTGCGACGGGAAATTCACCGCGCCCATAGACATCGGTCATAAACATTTTGGGCCCGGCCTGTCCGCCCGGATCGCGGAAAAACATCAGATACAGCCCATTGGGCGCCCATGTTGGGCCTTCATTGTGATAGCCCTCTGTGATGATGCGCTCGCCCGAGCCATCGGGCTTCATCACACCAATGCCAAAGGCACCAGCCTTTTGCCGGGTGAAGGCAATATAATCGCCCTTAGGCGACCAGACGGGCGTTGAATAGCGCGCACCATCGCTGAAGGAAATGCGTTTTGCCCCGCCGCCATTGGCACCCATCACATAAATCTGCTGCGTGCCGCCGCGATCGGATTCAAACACAATCTGCGATCCATCGGGCGAATAGCAGGGCGATGTATCAATGGCGGGCGTGTCGGTAATACGCATGGTTGAGCGCGAGCGCAGATCCATCGCAAACAGATTGGTCGCAGAGCCCTGCGTGATTGACATGACGATGCGCTGACCATCTGGAGAAAAGCGCGGGCTGAAGGTCATGCCGGGGAAATTACCAACCACTTCTCTCTGGCCTGAATCAATGTTCAGCAAATAGACTTTGGGATCGCTCGAACCAAATGACATATAAGTGACATCTTGCGATGAGGGCGAAAAGCGCGGCGTGACAACCAGATCATCGCCCTTGGTCAGATAGCTCACATTGCCGCCATCTTGATCCATAATGCCAATGCGCTTGCGGCGCGCTTCCTTGCTGCCGCTTTCATCGACAAAAATCACTCTGGTATCAAAGAAGCCTTTCTCGCCGATGATGCGCGAGAAAATCATATCCGAGATAATATGGCCAATGCGCCGCGCATTGGCCGGATCAGCGACATAAGTCTGCCCGGCTGCCTGTTGATTGGTTGCAATATCCCACAGACGAAAATCCGTGCGCAGCTTGCCATCGGGATTGCGCGAGACGCGTCCGGTGACCACAAATTGCGCATTGATCGTGCGCCAGAACTCGGGTGCGGGAGCTTGATCGGGATTGATCTGCTTATCTGCAAACACTTTGGGGTCAATCGGCTGTAAAAAGACGGAGCGCTTGAAATTATTGGTGATCAGGCCCGTCATCATGCCAGCCTGTTGGGCATCACCGGCAAAATTTGTGATCGCAATGGGCACAGCGCGGAATGTGCCGCCACCGCGAATATCCAGTGTGCGCTCCTGAGCCCAAGCGACTGTAGACACAAGCGGCGCGAGACTGGCGCTCGCAAGGGCCGAAGTGAAATGGCGACGAGAGAAAAGCGCTGTCATCATACGCAAACCTTGCAGAGCAAAACGGGGTGAAACTTCAGCCTGAGATCCATCATCCAGCCATATCCTCAGGATTGAATCGCAGAAGCTGATCCTTCCATTCATCATAATAGGGCATGAATTCGGTAGGGATAGGCATAGGATTACATTTGCGCACAGCACGCATGGCGCTGTCGGCGAGGCTGCGCAATTTGGGATCGCTGGGCGCATTGCGCAATTCGGGCGTCGCACCCAAAATCCCCTCACGCGTGAAGTGAACCTTGATCTGCGGCACATAGCGCAAACCAAGCCAGAGACTTGAGTCGCCCCAGCATTCCGCATAGCGCTCTTTCAAAAAGCCATCGAGCTTAGCCGACAGGCTGGGCGACATGCGCGCGGCACTGGCAGTGGGCGATCCAATTGAAGCGGTCTGATTGAGCTGCGCCCCCGTGGCGGCCTTTTGCTGCGGATCTTCCTTCGACAACAGATTTTTTAAACTTGCAGCATCAAATTTGCGCTGAGTCTCACTGGTCTGTTCGCTGGCCTTGGGTTTGTCCTGCGGCTTTTGTGGATCCGGCGTCTTTTTGGACTCAATCAATTTGGCCAAAGCATCGGGCTTTGGCTTGTCTTCGGCTTTAGGTTTTTCCGGCGGCTGCGGCTTTTCGGGCGGTTTGGGCTTATCTTCCGTCTTGGGCTTGTCTTCTGCTTTGGGGCGTTGCGGCGGCACAGGCTTGGCGGGCTCAATGGCCTCGGCCTTGGGCTTGTCCTCGACTTTGGCTTTGGCAGGTTCCGGCTTGACCGGCTCAACCTTGGGCGGCTCTGGCTTAGGCGGCTCAGGTTTTGGCGGCTCGGGTTTGGGCTCCAACGCGGCTACACGCTGAGGCGGCAAGGGGGCAGGGGGTGTTGGGTCCGGAGCCTTTTCCTTTGGCGGCGGCGGGGCAGCAATATCAGTCTTGGCCTCAACCTTTTTGGGCTCAGGCTTGGGCTCGGTGATGTCTGCGACCTTATCGACGATCTGCGGCTTGTCGGCAGGCTTGGTCGCTGTCTTCTCGCCCTTCATGATTTCATTGAGCTGCGAGCTGGTGATGATCTCCACCGGCA
>CAIVAX010000535.1 GCA_903903935.1 uncultured Hyphomicrobiales bacterium
CCAGCCTGCTGATCTTAAGGGCGGTGATCCCGCGCATAATGCAGCGGCTTTGCGCGCCGTGCTCGATGGGCAAAAATCAGCCTATCGCGATATTGCGGTTTATAACTCTGCGGCTGCGCTGATGATTGGTGGCAAGGCTAAATCTATGCTCGAAGGCGTGGCGCTTGCCGCCCAAGCGCTTGATACAGGCCATGCGAAAGCCACACTGGCAAAATTGGTCGAAGTCTCGAACCGGAGCTTTTGATGGTAGATATCTTACATAAGATCGAGACCTATAAGCGCCGCGAAATTTCCGAGGCCAAAGTGCGCATGCCCTTGCATGCGCTCGAGCGCCAGATTGACAAGCAAAGCCCGCCGCGCGGCTTCTTCCATGCCATGCAAGCGCGCATTGCGGAAGAGCAATTTGCTTTGATTGCAGAAGTGAAGAAGGCAAGCCCCTCCAAGGGCGTTATTCGCGCCGATTTTGATCCGCCCACACTCGTCAAGGCCTATGAAAAGGGCGGTGCGACCTGTTTATCCGTTCTCACTGATGAGCCCTCGTTTCAGGGCAAGCCGGAATTTCTCGTGCAGGCGCGCGCGGCAGCTGCGCATTTGCCTGCGCTGCGCAAGGATTTTCTCTATGATCCCTATCAGGTCTATGAGGCGCGTGCTTGGGGCGCTGATTGCATTTTGATCATCATGGCCGCCGTTGATGATGATATGGCCCGCACGCTCAACAAAGCCGCGCATGACCTTAAAATGGATGTGCTGGTCGAAGTGCATGACAAGGACGAACTCAAACGCGCTCTGCCTTTGGAATCGCGCCTGATCGGCATCAACAATCGGGATCTGCATAGTTTTGCCACCAAGCTCGAAGTCAGCGAGGCTTTGGCGCCGCTTGTGCCGAAAGATCGCATCATCGTGTCGGAAAGCGGCATTGGCTCGCATGAGGATTGTCGGCGTCTGTCCAAATCCGGCATTAACGCTTTTCTTGTTGGTGAGAGTCTGATGCGTCAGAGCAATGTCGAAGAAGCCACCTTCGAACTTTTGCATGGCAAGCGTCGTCAACCTCCGGTGCGCTCATGAATGAATTGACTCATCTCTCCGCCTCGGGCGAGGCGCGCATGGTCGATGTCTCACAAAAGGACATCACCTCGCGCACTGCTATTGCAGAAGGGCGCATTGTGATGCTGCCCGCCACTCTGGCGCTTATTCGCTCTGGCGATGCCAAAAAGGGCGATGTGCTGGGCACGGCTCGCATTGCAGGCATTATGGCGGCCAAGCGCACGCATGAACTCATCCCCATGTGTCACCCCTTGCTCTTATCCAAAGTGCAGGTCGATCTCGAACTGGATGAGACTTTGCCCGGTGTGCGTGTCAAAGCGCTGGCAAAAGTGGCAGGCCAGACTGGTGTTGAGATGGAAGCGCTCACAGCTGTCTCGCTCGCCTGTTTGACTATTTACGATATGGTCAAAGCGGTTGATCGTTTCATGGTGATTGAGGGCATTGGCCTTCTTGAAAAGGCGGGCGGCAAATCGGGCACATGGATCAGGGATCAGGGATCA
>CAIVAX010000536.1 GCA_903903935.1 uncultured Hyphomicrobiales bacterium
GTTTCTAAAAATTTCAAGAAACGAAACACGTTGGGGCTATAAAAACTTAGATTTCACACGATTCAAATTTGAGCCGATCTTTAAGAACAAACTCAGCAATTCAACAGGGCTCCAATTAGCAGACTTAACAGCTCGCCCTATTGGGATTTCTGCACTCAGACCTACCCAACTCAACCGAGCAATGGAGATCATTCAGCCCAAACTTGTTAGTTTGAAACAGTTTCCATGAGAGGATAACTAAAAAACAAAAGGGCCCCGAGATCTGGCAAACCAGAAACCTCAGAACCCCATGTCGACCGGGATATTCCCAATCCTTATCCTCAATATAATGGCAAAATCGCCGCAAGACAAGATCAGCCAACTCAATCTCTTTGACCTAGCGGCGAGCTATATCGCGCACGCACGCCTTTGACGGGCCCCTCGCCAGCGAGCGACTTTTGACTTGTCTTGTTTTCGCTTGCCTCGCCTTTGCCTGCCTCGCCCTGCATGGATTTTGGACCGCTCAATCGCATGCCTGTGCCAAGCGCCTGCAGCTGACGCAGATAGGGTTCTGGCAAATCCCACTCGCGCGCCGCAGCAAGAATGCCTTGCAGATAGCCTGGTCTCGCCTGCCCGCCTTGCGTGCCGCGTCCGATATAGACCAAGGCACGCGCCGAGCCCCCGCCCTCGCGCAACACGGGCTGGATCACTTTGCGATAAAGCCCCTGCGCAACGCCTTCATAGTGATCAAGCGCGCGCATATCAGCCAGCGCAATATCCCATAAAACACCATGCACGCTTTGACGCGGATCGCGCAGCACGCTGGCATAGCCCTCTTGCATAATGATCAGTCGATGACGTGGCAGGCTCGCCCGCCCCACAGCTTTTGATTGCGGACAGTGCGCCGCCATCGCCATGCGATCCATATTCGAGCCATAAGCAAAACACAGCGGCATAATCTGCCTCAGGCAAATTCCATGATGATGGCATCCACCGCCAAAGAATCCCCTTCGCGGGCCTTCAGCACTTTGATGGTGACATCGGTTTCGGCACGCAGCACATTCTCCATCTTCATGGCTTCCACCATGCACAGAGCCTCGCCCGCTCTCACCTCTTGCCCCTCAACCACCAATATGGATTTGACCAATCCAGGCATGGGACACAGCAAGAGCTTGGATGTATCGGCAGCGCGCTTCATCGGCATTAACGCCGCTAAGTCAGCCTCGCGACGCGTATAAACCCGCGCTTCAACATAAATGCCGCGATGCGCCAGCAAAAAGCCATTCAAAATGGGGCGCACCTGCACCGAGAAAGGCTCGCCATCCACATCGCCGCGCCAGAGCGGATCACCGGGCACCCAATCGCTCTCAAGATGATGCGCATGCGCCAAAGCATCGGCAAATTTAACAAGGAAACCAGAATCCCCATCCTCAATTTCCAAATCCAGCCTGTGCCCGCCCAGAATGACGCTGCGCTCGCGCTGAAATTCAACCGGATATTGAGTTTGCAATTGCCCCGAAATCTGGCGCTTGCGTTCATTGAGCGTGTGATCAATCTCGCAGGCTATGGCAGCCAGACGATGCAAGGTCTCGCCTTCGGCTTGCAATGGAGCAAAGCCATTGGGAAATTCTTCGGCAATAAAGCCGGTGGACAAAGTGCCAGCCTGCCAGCGCGGATGCTGCATCAAGGCCGACAAAAACGGAATATTGTGGCGGATCCCATCGATAACAAAATCATCGAGCGCGCGCGCTTGCGCCTCAATCGCCGTCAAGCGATCACCCGCATGGGTGACGAGTTTGGCAATCATCGGATCATAATAGATCGAGATTTCGCCGCCCTCAAAAACACCCGTATCATTACGAATGGTAATGCCATCATGGTGACCCTCGGCCGGTGGGCGATAAGTCACCAGACGACCCGTTGAGGGTAGAAAATTGCGGGTGGGATCTTCCGCATAAATGCGGCTCTCAACCGCCCAGCCCTTGAGATGCACATCGCTTTGCTTGATTGAAAGTTTCTCACCTGCCGCCACGCGGATCATCTGTTCAACCAGATCAATGCCGGTAATAAGTTCGGTGACAGGATGCTCAACCTGCAAACGCGTATTCATTTCCAGAAAATAAAAACTGCGGTCTTGCCCAGCGACAAATTCGACTGTGCCAGCTGAATCATAATCAACCGCTTTGGCAAGCACCACGGCCTGCTCGCCCATTTTGCGGCGTGTGGCATCATCAAGCAAAGGTGAGGGAGCTTCTTCAATCACCTTCTGATTGCGACGCTGGATCGAACATTCGCGCTCGCCCAAATAGATCACATTGCCATGCTTATCGCCCAGCACCTGA
>CAIVAX010000537.1 GCA_903903935.1 uncultured Hyphomicrobiales bacterium
CGCTTGCGCGAGAATTTTGCCAGATTCGGAACTCTTTTCCATCGCCAGAGCCAGCAAGAGGCGCTCAACGGTGACGTAAGAATCGCCGGCCTTTTTCGCGATCTTTTCGGCATTCTCAAAAATGCGGGCCGTGGTGGGAGCCAGATATAACTGACCAGCCCCCGAACCCTGCACTTTAGGAAGTTTCGCCAAAGCCTGTTCAACTTGCACCAAAGCCTCTTTGGCGAGACCGCCCGCCTTATTAATCAGGCCAGAAGCTAGACCTTCGGGATCATCCAAAAGGACTTTCAGAATATGTTCAGGCGTGAATTGCTGGTGACCTTCTCTAATCGCCAAGGACTGGGCCGATTGGACAAAGCCACGCGCACGTTCAGTGTATTTTTCAAGATCCATTTTGTCCTCCAGACCGCCCTATGCCCCGAAGCAGCAGATCGGGCTTCTCAATATGAATTTGGCCCCCTTAGGCAACCATGGAGTTAATGTAGGTATCCAAATGCCCCAAAAAAGGGGACAATCTCATCAGGATAAATTTTTTGTCCTAGATCAAACCTTCTGCTGAATGCCAATCGCTCTGAGATCTGACAATGACCATTAAGGTTGAAACTCTCTATCGCTATCCCATTAAAGGCCTCTCCCCTGAGCAAGTGTCGCAAGTGCAGGTGGAGGCAGGACAATATTTTCCAGGGGATCGGATCTTCGCCATTGAAAATGGACGATCGGGTTTTGATCCTCTTGCGCCGCAATTTCTGCCCAAAACGCGCTTTCTCATGCTCATGAAACATGAGCAGCTGGCGCGGCTCACAACTCATTATGATGAGGCAAGCGGTGAGCTCACCCTTGCACACCAAGGAGAGCGAAAGATCACTTTTGCTTTGAGAGCTGAAGCGGGTCCCCAAGCGCTGCGCGACTATCTCATCGCATTTTTCAAACCCAAGATTAACGTCGATCCTCAGATCTTGGCCGCACCAGAGGGCTTCCGCTTTACAGATTCACGCCGCTCGGGCTTTGTCTCTTTGCTCAATCTGAATAGCGTTCGGGATCTCTCGCGCTTGGCTGGCGCTGAGGTCGATCCCTTACGATTTCGCGCCAATCTGCATTTTGACGGCCTTGCTGCTTGGCAGGAAATGCAATGGATCGGTCGGAGACTTCAAATCGGCGGGGCGCAGTTTAAAATCCTCAAAGCCATTGATCGCTGCCCAGCCACCCATGTCAATCCGCTCACAGCCAAACGCGATCTGGATATGGTTGGGCTGTTAGAGGAAAATTTTGGACATAATCAATGCGGGATTTATGCAAAGATCTTCCAATCAGGATTGATCTCTGCACAAGATCAGATCGAACTGATCTGATTATTCCCCGTTCTGATTATTCCCCGTGCGGACCCTCGCCGGCCTCGGAGGGCGAGCGAGCTGATTGACCATCTTCAGTATTGGCGGGGCGGCGACGCCGACGAGTGCGTAAATGAAACCGGCCAGCCTCATGCGCTTCGGAATCCTGCACGCTTGCGGGAGCCTCATTCACAGAAGTGTCTTGCACAACGGTCTCTTGCGGTGAAACTCTGACCGGCGCGGTGATGAAGGATGGTAAAACAGGGGCCAGATTTTCATCTTCTGGCGCTGGGCCGCGCGGCTCGAAGCGCGGTTGTTGGTCATTTCGAAAATCGCGATTCTGACGCTGATCGCGGGGTCCGCGATTGGGAGCATTGCGGTGGTTCTGATTGCGATCTTGGAAAGAACGCTCAGGGCGTGGACCGCGATCTTGATAGGGGCGATCCGAGTGCTGACGCTCGGGCTGCGGGCGCTCAGCGGGGAAGGGTTGTCGCTCGTTCAAAGGCTGAACGGCATTTTGCTGCATGGGCATAGGCTGGCCCTGTGCAGGATAAGGCGGCGGCTGCTGTGGATTAAAGGCAGGCTGCATTTTCTCTAAGGGAGACGCGAACCGATCGGGAATGCCACCATCATCGTCATCATCAAAGTCATCAGGTTCCGGATCACCCGGCTGACGCATATAACCCGACATGGCTTGTTGCTGCGCCTGCTGAGCGGCGGCAATGATGCGGAAATAATGCTCGGCATGCTGAAGATAATTTTCAGCCATGACGGGATCGCCAGAGGATTGAGCATCACGTGCCAGCTGAAGATATTTTTCTCCAACATGATGGGCAGTGCCTCTAATTTTGACATCCGGCCCATTGGACTCATAGGTCCGTGTCAATGGATTTGGGCCCTTGCGATTATTCCGCCCACGCATGCGCTTGTTTTGACCGGGTCTCATAAAGGGTCCTTGGAATGCTCAGGAGTAAAGACAGTTTAAGTGTGCTGAACCAGCACATTTGCGATGTTGAGCAATCACCGCACGTCTGTCTGATGACAAATTATCAAGGCTCTCCAGCCAATTTAATCTCTTGCGATCACATCGCCGATAGATCGATTCCGCCCCGCCTCAATTTACAACCCATACTCAGTCGAACTTAAAGACGATCGCCTGAGCAATACGCTTGGGAACTCACCTTCATGCACCAAGTTTAACCCGGGGTTTAGTCGGTTGTTGAACTATAGCTGTGTTGAAAGATGGATCCTCTGCGTCAGGCACCTCGAGGCATCACTTGAAATCAATTTAGTTGGATTCCCGCCAAACGCCAAGAGAAATAAATCTCGGCAGACATAAATCTCAGACTATGATCCCAGCCCTATTTTTAACCCCAACCACGCGCTCATGACCGCCATAATCGCGCCAAACACCCAGAACGGGATAGGAGAGAGAGGAAAATAATCCTGCAACACTCACCCCCTGATCATAACCGATCTCAAAAAGGGCGATAGCCTCTGGCTTGAGCTGGTCAGCCAGACAATGGCTGATCTGCCGGTAAGCCTCCAGACCATCCGCACCCCCATCCAGCGCCAATCTTGGATCATGATTGAGGACTTCCGGGGCCAAGGTTTCAGTGACAGCAGAAGCAATGTAGGGTGGATTTGATACTATTAAATCAAATGTTTGACCTATACAGGCCGTCCAATCGCCCTGGACGATCTGGCCTCGATCCTGAAAGCCGAGGGCATCAAGATTGGCCTGCGCCAAAGCACAGGCCTTCACCGACACATCGACCCCGATCCCCGATGCGGCGGGAAATTCCCCCAAAAGACTGCATAATAATGCGCCCGAACCAGTTCCTAGATCCAAAATCCGAATAGGCTCTACGCGGAGATGGGGGAGGAGATCGAGCGCCACACGAATGATCGTCTCTGAATCGGGGCGAGGATCCAACACATCAGGAGCAAGTTGAAACTCATGCTCCCAGAACCCCTTTGTGCCCAGGATTCGCGAAAGCGGCTCTCTGTGCAAACGACTAGCGACCCAATCTTTGAGTTTCAACGCCGCCTCTTCCCCAAGCTTTCTGTCGCCATAAAGAATGAGGCCAGCAGGATCAAGTCCACTCGCTGCTGCAACCAGCCTCCTTGCCTCGATTTTGGAATCGGGACCAAGCGGCAGCAAGAGCTCAGACAAAGTCTTCACAACGACATCGAGCCGTGCATCGGGATCAACAGCAGCAATGAGAATGGACTCGTTCACACTCATTCGAGAGCGGCCTGCAAGACACGCGTTAATCTGCTCGAGAAAGCCACAAGGTCTTTTGGTTTTTCACCGTCCATCATTTGCGCTTCATCGAGAAGCAGCCAAGCGGCATCTTCAATCAGAGCCTTATCACCACCAGTGTCTAATCTTTTAGCCAGAGAAAGGATGACGTGATGGGCGGGGTTGATTTCTAAAATGGGCTTGGCAATTGTGTCCAAGCGGCCATGCTGCGACAAGATCTGCTCTAGGCGTCGATCTGGTGCCTTATCGGAGGCTACCAAACAGGCTGCACTCGTTGACAAACGCTCTGAGGGGCGAACATCTTCGACGGACTCGCCAATCACCTGCTTAAAATAAGCCAAAAGCGTGATGACTTCCGGCGAGGCTGACTGTGTCTCAGGTGCTATCTCACCCTCCTTGAGCGGGATCGATTTAATATCGAGAGCGCCTTGCGTAATCGATTTAAACGGTTTGCCGTCAAAACCCAAAGCTGTTGTCACCCAAAAAGCATCGACAGGATCGGCCAATAAAAGCACGTCAATGTCACGCAATTTGAATGCTTCAAGCTGCGGGCTAGAGGCAAGAAATTTAGCGCTCTCACCTGTGACATAATAAATCGCGTTCTGATTGGGGCGCAGATCGCTGATATATTGCGCAAGTGTGCGATTGCCTTCAGCATGACCACTGGTTGTGAACCTGCAGAATTTGAAGATCTGATCACGCCGCTCAGGATCTTCATAAAGACCCTCTTTGATCACCGCACCAAAATTGTCCCAAATTTTGGCAAAGCCCTCTGGATCAGCCTCGGATTTCTTCGCCAATTCCTGCACAAGACGATTGACGATGGCTTTGCGGATCGCAGCAAAGTTAGGGCTTTGCTGAATCATTTCACGCGACACATTGAGTGGCAGATCCGCGCAATCGACGATGAGCCGGAAAAATCTTAGCCAGCCGGGCAGCAAATCACAATCGGCATTGATCAGCACATTGCGGACATAAAGCTTGGCGCGCCCTTTACGTTCGGGCTCAAACAAATCGAGCGGCCGCGAGCCGGGAATAAAGGCAAGAACAGTAAATTCCTGCCGCCCTTCTGCCCTCCAATGCAAAGTGAGTGCAGGATCATCAAACTGCCCTGCAAGCCCACGATAAAATTCCGTATAGTCAGCTTCTTTGATGTCGCTTCTAGATTTTGTCCAGAGGGCCGAACCTTCGGAGACATGTTTGACCTCAGCCCCAGGCTCATCCAATAAAGCAATCGGAATAGCAATCGCGCCCGAATGATCCTTGATGATCGATTGCAGGCGCCAGGATTCAAGATAGTCCAAAGATTGCTCATTCATATGCAGAATGACGCGGGATCCGCAGGCTGGAGCTTTGTCGAGCGGCAGAGGCAGAATGGAATAATTGCCCTTGCCCTCGGACGACCAAATGAAGGCCTCATCACTGCCAGCGTGATGAGTTTCAACATCCACTTTGTCTGCGACCATAAAGGCAGAATAAAAACCAATACCAAATTGGCCGATTAATTTGGCAGGCGATCCGCCTCCGCCGTCAATCTCACGGTCTTGATGGGAGTCTTGACCAGATTGCGCGTTTTCCATCTTTTCAAGAAAGGCTCTTGTCCCCGAATTGGCAATGGTTCCCAAAGCCTGAACCAATTCCTCTTGGTTCATACCAATGCCATTATCCTCAATGAGGAGCTGTTTGTTGGCCTTATCAATAACGACTTGAATCGCGAACGCGCCGCCATTGGGGTTAAGCTTTGCATCCGACAAAGCTTCATAACGCAATTTCTCACAAGCATCGGCCGCATTTGAGATCAATTCTCTAAGGAAAATATCTTTGTCGGAATAAATAGAATGCACCATCAAATGAAGCAGACGGGTAACGTCTGCTTGAAATGCATGCGTGTGTGTCTCTTGCATTGGGGTCTCTTTTGTCACGGTGAGCCTCTTATTGGGTTGAAAAGAGCTGGCCAGATGCGGCTGATATTGAGTTTGAGGCGAAAAGTTTCAAGAGCTATGCAAGAGCTATGATTGATTTCAGGTGCTTGAGCGCACCTCGAGAGGCTTGTCGTTTGGTCAAAGTTGGAACAAAATAAGCTGATGAGGCGATCCCATGACCCAGTTTGATTCTCCTGACCAGCCGCGAAATGCGAATGTTACTAGCCTTTTGCAACATCAAATTGACCGCGGGATGCTCGCCAAGTCCTCCGCACCAGCGCCCGCCCAAAACAACCTAAATCCCGTCGTCTCCTTTCATCGTTATGAGCTGCGCGAGATTATGGGCCTTTATGGCCGCAAAGTCGCCGCAGGGGAATGGCGCGACTATGCTATGGATTTTACCCCTCACAAGGCGATTTTTTCGATCTATCGTCGCACTTCTGAGGTGCCTTTGTTCCGGATTGAGAAAGATCCCAAACTGACCCGCAAACAAGGCACCTATTGCGTGATTACCCCAACCGGACTCATTCTCAAAAGAGGTGATGAACTGGAGCGCGTTCTCAAAGTCTTCGAAAAGCCGTTAAAGCTCATCAAATGAGTATCAAATAAAAAGGCCCCGTTTGACCGGGGCCTTTGTCATTATTCTGAAGCGCCGTTTAATCGTTGCGCTGACCTGTTAGCTGCACCATCGAGGTGAAGATATTGATGAAGTCGAGATAGAGCATCAAAGCACCATTAACGGACTTCTTTGTTGCGACTTCATAATCATCGCTCGCGTAATACATGTCCTTGATCGTCTGGGTATCCCATGCCGTCAGTCCAGCAAAGATCAGCACGGACAGAATGGAAAGACCAAACTGGAAGAGAGAACTCTGGACAAAGAGATTGACGATACTGGCCAGAACTAGACCGATCAGACCCATGACCAAGAACGAACCAAAAGCCGACAGATCACGCTTGGTCGTATAGCCATAAAGGCTCAACGCGCCAAACGAGGCCGCGGTGATGAAGAAAGCGCGCGCAACCGACGTGCCAGTATAAACCAGCAGAATCGAGGAGAGCGAGAGGCCCATAATGGCTGAGAAAGCAAGGAACATAGTTCTTGCAGAGGCAGCCGACATGCGATCAATGCGGAAGGAGAAGAAAAGCACAAAGGCCACAGGCGCGAGCATAACAAGCCAGCGCAGCGGGCTGGCATAAATAGCCGCACCAAAGCTGGTCAGCGCAATGCTACCCATTTGGGCTGCGGCCGCGGATGGATCAGCGGCAACAGAGAGCATATTCACGCCCAAAGCCACCAAACCTGTAATCGCGAGACCAAGGGTCATGTGGTTATAGACGCCTAACATATAGGCGCGCAGACCTTGGTCGATATCAAGCGTACCGGCCCTGGCTGCAGTAGCGCCCCAAGGGGCAGCTGCATTGCGGTCGAAGTCGGACATTTTTCCCTCTCTTCAAATAGTGGAGCTAAGCTCCGATTGCCCATATCCCAACATGGGATGTATGCGGCTCCTATAATATGTAGTGTGTTTGATCTGACAACAAGGGGGTAATAAAGGGTAAACGTCGCATTTCAGATTAAAGCTAATGTCTGCTTTAAAGTGAACGCAGATAACGCGCCGGCTTTTGACCCAATATGTTCCAAGTTGCTGCCAGACCAAGACCAATGGTGATCATCAGGGCAAATAATGTTGCCCCCAAAGCTGACCCCCATAGCCAGTCAAATCCCTCCAGTTTCATGAGCTGCGTGAGAACAAGCTTGGCCGCAAATCCTCCCGCCAGAACTCCTAAAACTGAAGTTATCAAACCAAGCAAAGCGTATTCAGCTACCAAGGCATAAATAAGGCGCCACCGTGTCGCCCCCAATGTCTTGAGAACCACCAGATCATAAGTGCGCGCCTCACGCCCTGCCGCCAAGGCTCCTGCCAGCACCAGAACGGACGCAATCAGAGCAATGCTTGAAGCCGCCCGAATGGCATAGGCCAATTGCCCCATCACTTCATTGACCGCATCAAGAGCATCTTTGACCCGGACACTTGTGACAGAGGGAAATTCCACCGCGGCGGCCTTGAGCAAAGCCATTTCCTGATTCGAGCCACTGCCCTTGGGAAAGGTCGCTGTAGCCAAATTCATATAAGGCGCGCCAGCAAATGTATTGGGAGAAAAGACAAAGACAAAATTAATGCCCAAAGCCCGCCAATTCACGCGCCTGAGGTTTGCAATCTTGGCACTTATATTTCGCCCCAAAACATTGACGGTAATCACATCGCCGATTTTAAGCCCCAAGCCGGCGGCAGAAGCGGCCTCGATAGAAACCAAAGGTGGTCCCGAATATTCCGCGCTCCACCATTCTCCCACCACAAGGTTTGAACCAATGGGTAGCGTTTCAGAAAAAGTAATTCCGCGGTCGCCTTCCAAAACCCACGCCGCTTCCGCTGACGCACGGATCTTTTCAGCAGGAACATCATTCAACCGAACCAATCGCCCACGCATCATCGGCACACGATCCAATTGTGCCTCTGGGGCTTGTGTTTTGATAAACTCATCAAACTGTGTGGATTGAGCATTGGGAATATCGATAAAGAAAAAGCTCGGAGCTTGTTCTGGCACTGTTTTTTTAATTTGAATCTGCAGATTGCCGTCAATCATGGCAAGGGTGACGAGCAAAGCAAGGCCCAAACCTAGCGACATGATAACTGAAGGCGTCAGAGAGCCTGGCCGATGAATATTGCTCAAAGCCAATCTTAATTCTGCTCCCTTGGGATGAGGCAAACGGCGGGCAAGAGCAATGACCAATTGAGCAACAAGGCGCAGAACGACAAAGCCCACGGCAACACCCAGAACATAATAAAAGACCAGTTTTTTCTCAGTCGCCAGAGCCACAATCAGGCCGACCAAGGAAAGTGTGGCAATCAAGGTCAGCACAATGTAACGCCAACGTGGATAGGCCCGGCTTGGATCTACCGCATCACGAAACAATGCCGAAACCGAAATATCATGCGCCCTGCCCAAAGGCGGCAATGCAAAACTCAAAGCCGTCAGCAAACCATAGACAATGCCTGTGGCAATCTGTCCAGGATAGAGGCGAGGCTCAATGGGCACAGGCAGCAAATGTCCCAATAGCGCATTGGCAATAAAGGGCAGGGCTGCTCCACACAGAACGCCAATCAAAATACCCAGAGTGGCAACCAGAAGCACCTGCAGCAGAGCGGTATAAAAGACATATGATCCCGTGGCACCCAAAGCTTTGAGAGTGCCAAAATCAGCCTTCTTGCGATTGATAAAAGAGCGAACAGAATTGGCCACGCCAACACCCCCCACAACGAGGGCGGTCAATCCAACAAGGGTCAGAAATTGAGATAATTGATCGAGCGTTCTTGAAAATTGCGGCGAGACATTTGATCGGGTGCGAATTTCCCACCCTGCATCTGGAAAATTCTGCCGCACTTGTGTTTCAAAACCTTTCACTTCCTCGTCTTGAATAGGCGTCGCCTGACCTGCTGACAAATCTAAGCGATAGACCCATCGCACAAGCGATCCCGGCTGAAGTAAATTGGTTGCCGTTAAAGCCGCTTGTGACATCAGCGCTCTGGCACCAAAGCCAATACCTGTACTCAGCTTGTCAGGCTCCGATTCAAGAATAGCGCGAAACTCAAAGCTGACATCGCCAATCTTGACCAAATCACCAATCTTAAGTCCCAATCTGGCTGGCAAAGCGGCATCCGCCACTAATCCAAACCGACCATTCTTAAATGAGAGGGCTTCTTGAATGGGCGATGAGGGATCTAAAATCACCTCGCCAAGATTCGGATAGCCTTGATCGACCGCTTTGATTTCGACCAGCGCTGATGCACGCGCATCTTCTGTGCGCGACATGGCTCTCAAAGTTGCAATCTTGGTGATTTTCGCTTGGGACTGGAGCCAACCTTGCTCCTGAGGATTTAACTCGCGGTGCATGAGTGCAACCGATAAATCGCCCCCCAAAATACGCCGGCTCTCTCGTCCCACTCCATCGGACAATGATCTGGCGATTGACCCCACACCCACAATCGCCATCACGCCAAGCACAATGCAGGCGATAAAAATACGAAAGCCTTGAACGCCCCCATTAAGATCGCGCAGCACCAAGCGCAAAGAGAGAGGCAATGATGTTTGCAAAGCCCAAGGGCGTGGGGCACAAACCTCTGTCATGAATGAGCCGCAATTGGGACAAGACGCTCATCTTTTTCAATATGGCCAGATCGCAGATGGATTCGTCTATCGCAACGTGCCGCCAAACTCTCATCATGCGTAACGAGAACCAAAGTCGTTCCCCGCTCTTCCCGCAGACGGAAAATCAGACTCACAATTTCTAAGCCGGTTTGCGAGTCAAGATTACCCGTTGGTTCATCGGCAATTAAAATCGCTGGGCTGGTTGCCAAAGCGCGCGCAATGGCAACGCGCTGCTGCTCACCACCTGACATTTGTGAGGGATAATGATGAAGTCTGTGTTCAAGGCCCACCGCTTTCAATTCGAGGGCGGCGCGCTCAAAGGCGTCGTTATGTCCGGCCAATTCTAAAGGAATGGCGACATTCTCCAAAGCCGTCATGGTTGCAATCAAATGAAAGGACTGAAAGACAATACCTATGCGCGCCCCTCTAAAGCGGGCCAATTGATCCTCATTCAAGTGATCAAGCACAGTGTTTTCGATAACAATTGAGCCGCTATCTGGCCTCTCCAGCCCCGCCATAGTCATCAGCAGGGTCGATTTGCCAGATCCTGAGGGGCCAACCAAGCCCACGGCCTCCCCTGGATAGATCTGCAGACTCAGCTTTTTAAGAATATGAACCCGCGCAGCCCCCGACCCAAGACTGAGATCCACATTCTTCATTTCAATTATTGGCTGCACCATTATATGCTTTGGCTCCACATCCGGCGGTCTTACCTATACGCATATGGGATTAAAATGCAGCCAGTCCATGGGTTCAACTTCAAAAAAATATCTATCTGTCTGATTAGCGGGCTTTTGATGACTTGTGTCTCTTTGATGGCAAGCCCACCAGCACAGGCTAAAATTATTATTGTCGCCTTTGGCGATAGTTTGACGGCTGGCTATAATCTGCCCGCCAGTGCGGCCTTTCCCAATCAGCTCGAAAAAGCTCTGCTCGACTTAGGGCTCGATGTTGAAGTTGTGAACGCCGGCGTATCAGGTGATACAACATCTGGAGGTCTGCAACGACTCGATTGGTCGATACCCGATCACGCCAATGCTGTCATACTCGAATTGGGTGCCAATGATATGTTGCGCGGCCTGTCGCCGCAGATCACCTATAAAAATCTTGATGAGATGATCACACGGCTCAAAGCGCGCAAGATCAGCATTCTTTTAGCTGGCATGCTGGCCGCTCCCGATCTTGGCAAAGAATATTCAACAAGCTTTAATGCCATTTATCCTGATCTGGCTCAAAAACATGATGTCTTTTTTTATCCCTTTTTCATGGACAGCCTGATTGGGCGTACGGACCTTTTGCTGCAAGATGGCATGCATCCCACAGCGCAAGGCATGGCGCTAATTGTCAAAAATATCTTACCCACAGTGAAAGACATGCTGGCTGCACTCAAAAAGTGAAAGCCAGAAACGATCTAAGCTGATCTTGTAATGACCGCGCGGGCAAGTTTAGCCAAAGGCTGAACCTTGTTTCCCTCCGCTACAGATCCACTACTTGCCTCTAATCCAGCTGCCGCTCTGTGCGAAACACCCTGCAAAATAGCCGCCAATCTGAAAATGTTGAAGGCAATAAAAAACGGCCAATCTTTCGCAAGGTCAGAGAAGTCCCATCCTGTGCGATCACAATAGCTTTGAATATAATCCGCCTCGCTAGGTATGCCCAAATGAGCCACATCTAAACCAGCAATGCCGCGAAACAAATCTGGCGAGAGATGCCAGGCCAAGCAATGATAGGAAAAGTCAGCCAGCGGATGCCCCAGCGTTGACAATTCCCAATCAAGAACCGCTTTGACTTTCAAGGTTTCAGGATCAAAAATCAGATTATCCATTCTGAAATCACCATGCACCAAAGTTGTTGGATCCTGATCTTGCGGGATATGATCGGGAAGCCAGCGCATGAGGTAATCCATATCTGCAATTGGTCTTTGCGCACTCGATTGATATTGTGCGCTCCATCTTGTGATCTGACGCTGAAAATAATTGCCGGGTCTGCCAAAATCAGAGAGTCCTAATCTCTGCCAATCTTGCAGATGAATAAGGCTGATGATGTGGTTCATTTCTGCATAAATCTGAGAGCGATCCTGTGCTTTCATCTGTGGCAGAGATTGTTCAAAAAACACCAGACCCGGCACATAGCTCATCACATAAAAAGCCCGCCCGATGAGAGACTCATCCTCGTTCAAGACGAGGGGATGAGGGACAGGAACAGGCCCTTGCGAAAGCGCCGTCAATAATTTGAATTCACGCTCTATCGCATGAGCGCTGGGCAATAATTGACTTTTGGGGCCAGGCTTGGTGCGCATGACGTAATCGCCACTGCGCGCTGAGATTAAAAAGGTCGGATTGCTTCGCCCACCTTGAAATTGCTTGAGGCTATAGGGGCCCTCAAAATTAGCGAGAGTGCTGTGGAGCCAATCGGAAAATGATCGACTATCAAATGGGTGTGACGCAATCATCGATCAACCTGGAGGGACAAGCTTCAGGACTAGCGCCTGATCCCAACAATCTAGAGCAAAGTCTTACGGCTCCAAAACAGAATCCCAATAAAGATAATCCAGCCAACTCTCATGCAGGAAATTGGGCGGGAACAATCTGCCATTCTGATGCAGGTCTGATACGCTGGGTTGATAGGGCGCAATCGCTGGCCACATCTGAACTTCTTTGGGTAAGCGATCGGCTTTTCTCAAATTGCAGGGTGAACAGGCTGCAACGACATTCTGCCAGGTTGTCGTTCCGCCTTTTGAACGCGGAATGACGTGATCAAAAGTCAACTCATCACGCGAGCCGCAATATTGACAGACAAACTTATCGCGCAAGAAAACATTAAAACGCGTGAAAGCCGGATGACGTGTTGGTTTGATATAGGCTTTGAGCGAAACAACAGAGGGCAGCCGCATTTCAAAAGTCGGGCTACGAACAATCCGATCATATTCGGAGACAATGTTCACACGATCTTGCACAACGGCCTTGATCGCATCCTGCCATGACCAAAGAGACAGCGGATAATAACTCAACGGCCTGAAGTCGGCATTAAGAACCAATGCCGGGCAGGCCTCTGGAACGATGCTCGGTTGGACGTGTACCGTCACCTGCGGACACCCCTCAATCTGGTGAGGCCTCAACTGGCCTCGAATCCCTTTGAGTCATAATCTACATAAATCTTGACGGTCTTGTGAAGGCCTTATTCGGAAACCCTTTTCCAAGGCCTAACTCGGCTATCGTGTTGGTATGGGTGA
The DNA here is from genome assembly GCA_903903935.1 of uncultured Hyphomicrobiales bacterium. Lineage (GTDB taxonomy): Bacteria > Pseudomonadota > Alphaproteobacteria > Rhizobiales > Beijerinckiaceae > Terripilifer. Next base: position 12,961 of record CAIVAX010000537.1, read on the forward strand.
CCCGCTGCGATAATCATAAAACCCGCGCTGAGTCTTGCGGCCCAACCACCCTGCTTCGACATATTTCACCAGCAGCGGACAGGGGCGATATTTTGAATCGGCCAAGCCCTCATGCAGCACTTGCATGACGGACAAACACGTATCAAGGCCAATAAAATCAGCTAATTGCAACGGCCCCATGGGGTGATTGGCGCCCAAGCGCATCGCCGTATCAATCGCCTCAACTGAGCCCACGCCCTCATAAAGAGTGTAAATGGCTTCATTGATCATGGGCAAAAGAATGCGATTGACGATAAAGGCCGGGAAGTCTTCCGAGACTGTCGAGGTTTTTCCCAGTATGGAAATGAGCCCCTTGGCGGCCTCAAAGGTGATGTCTTCGGTGGCAATGCCACGAATCAGCTCAACCAATTGCATGCGGGGAACAGGGTTCATGAAATGAATCCCGATAAAACGCTCCGGCCTGTCCGTCACTGACGCCAAGCGGGTAATCGAAATCGACGATGTGTTGCTGGCCAGCAAAGTATGAGGGCTTAGCGACGAACACAGTTTAATAAAGATTTTGCGCTTGATCTCTTCATTTTCTGTCGCGGCCTCGATCACCAGATCGCA
>CAIVAX010000538.1 GCA_903903935.1 uncultured Hyphomicrobiales bacterium
GCTCGTCGATCACATCGCCGCGCGCGACATTCAACACAATGGCATTGGGCTTCATCACAGCAAAGGCGGCATGGCTCAGCAAATGGCGTGTGCTGGCATCAGAGGGCACAGACATCATGATCACATCGGCCAGCGGTATGGCGTCCAATAAGTCTGTGCGCGGATAGACGCGCGTGACATTTTCATCGCCGCTATAGCCGCGCGAAATGGCCAGCACATGCATGCCAAAAGCTTTGGCCTTGATGGCCATGGCTTGGCCAATCGCGCCCATGCCAATGATCACCATGGTTTGGCCCTGCAGCGAGCTCAGAGCGGGGAAGATCTCTTGCTTGATCCAACGCTGGCTTTGACGTGCGGTTTCGACAGCGCGCAATTGGCGAGTGAGAAAGAGCAACATGCCAAAGGCATGTTCGGACAGATTGCCGGCGCGCAAGCCTGCTACATTCGTGGTGAGGAGTGAATCAGGCAGGCCGCCATTCTTCAAAACAATGTCCAGCCCTGAGGAGGTGAACTGAATCCATTTTAAAGTCGGCGAATGACGAATGAGTGCGCCAATCTCAGGGGTGAATTCTGAGCCATTCATGATCAGGATCTGGCTTATACTCAGGGCGCTTTTCAGCTCCGCCAGCGTGCGCGTGGGGATAAAGCGCACCTCAGGCAAAGGTGTGGTGAGGCGGGAGATATCGCCGTGTTGATCGCCCTTATGATAGACCGCCGTCCATTGCATGAATGTTCCGCCCTCTTTGTCTTTTGTTTCTCTTTAGACGGGATCAGCCATCTTCACAAATTGTTTGATCCGCTCCAGGCTGTCTTGATCTTGCAAGAGCGGGGCATGGCCTTGCCCCGCGACCTGATAGGCCTGACAATTGGGATGGCGTTTGACCATTTGATCGACAGTCTCTTGGGAGAGAAGATCGGAATATTCCCCCCGCATCACCAAAAGCGGGATCTTTGCCAGCGCAGCGAATTGCGGCCAGAGATCGGGTAGGGGCTTGTCGAGATCGAGATCTTTGAGCGTGTTGAGGAGCGCTTGATCATAACGGCTGATGAGACCAGTGTCGGTTTGCTCAAGTGTGAGCTGCGCATAAGCCTGCCAGTCGGCTTCGCTCAGGCCGGGAAAAGTCGGGCCCATGATGGCTTTGAAGGCGGTGATGGCTTGCGCATAAGAGGCGAATTTGGGCAATTGGCCGATATAGCCGCGAATGCGCGCCATGCCCTTAGTCTCAATCACCGGGCCAATATCATTGAGCACTGCAGCGCGGAGCAGGCTGGGGCGTGTCATGCTCATCAAGAGCGCATGCAGGCCGCCGCGCGATGTGCCAATCACAATGGCCTGTGCAATGGCCAGCTGATCGCAGATGTCGAGCACATCCTTATTCTCGATCATCAGATCATAATGGCGCCAATCAGGATCGCGATCGGACAGACCGCGGCCGCGATAATCAAAGGCGAACACATGGCGTGGGGACGGGGACATCTCATCGGCCAGATAAGTGGCAAGCGTATCAAAATCAGCTGCTGTGCGCGCCAGCCCCGGCAGGCAGAGGATGGGCAAGCGATGGGCTTGCGCCGTGCCATATTCGCGCACATGCAACCGCAGGCCATCTTTGGCTTTAAAGAACAGGCTCTGGCTCTTGACCATAAGGGCTCGCTGCAAAGGGCTCTTGAAAGGGCTCTGGGAAAGAAGCCACAGCATAGCCTGTCGCAAGGGGGCTGCAAACCCTCACCTTCTGGTGAGGGAGCCATGCCTCA
>CAIVAX010000539.1 GCA_903903935.1 uncultured Hyphomicrobiales bacterium
CGGTTTTGATGTGGCTGTGCTCGAAGAAATTGCCAAGCGGATGAATTTGCGTCTCTCGCTCAATGTCAATTATTTGATGGGCCGCGATTTCAATCCGCGCAATTGGCAGATTACACGTGCCTCCTGTGAGATCATTGCAGGGGGTGTTGTGACATCAGGTCTAACGGCCTCTTTTCTTGAGACGCTGCCCACAGGCATTGTGAATGGCTGGGTCTTGCTGGCCCCCACAGCGATGAAGCTTGCTGAAGATCAGACCATTGCGGTCTATCCGGGGTTTTCGGGGCTGGATCGTTTGGCGCTGAGTTCTTATCTGCGTGGCCAAGGCTTAAAGATTATGTTGGTGGCCTCGATTGACGATTTGCAGCAGGGGTTAAAGGCAGGTCGTTTTGCTGCGGTCGTTGCAAGCAATCTTGATATTTTGCAAATCGAAAAGGTCGTGCCAGATTGGGCTTCGACGTGGTTGCCGGAGTCGTTAGGCCGATTTAGTTTTGGCTTTGGCCTATGGCGCGGTGATGTGACGTTAAAGCGCAAAGTCTTGGCGATCTATCGCACGCTAGAGGCAGAGGGCTTTATTGACGCTCAAAAGAAGCGATATGGCTTGAAATAGAGTGCGCGCCTTTACAGGCTCATTCAGCAGGAGTGCCGATTTTGTTTTCAGCTTTTGGCGATCTCACTCTATGGCAAGTGTTAAACAGGATTGTCGCCTGTTTATTGCTCAGTGGCCTGCATGGTTTTTTTCTGGCTTTTTTGCTGCGTCTGATTGGCGATAAAACACCGATGTTTTTATCCCGCCTCTCGCCGGATCCATTCAGTCATCTCTCTTTGTTGGGGTTTCTGGGAGGCGTCTTGTTTAAATCGGCATGGATCAGGCCTATGCTCATTGAGCTTCCTGTCCCTGCGCAGCGCCGTCTGCCCTTGGTTGCGGCGCTTCTGGGCTCATTGCTGATGACTTTGGCGCTGGTACCGCTGATTTCTCAAATTCGTCCCGGCATTATTCTCATTATGCCCTTGCTGGCGGCGCAAATGGTGCTGACGATTTTGGACACGCTGCAGGATTTGATCATTTCTTTTGTCGTGATCAATCTCATTCCGCTGCCGCCTTTGAGCACTGGTTTGCTGCTCGATAGTCTAAGCCCGCGATGGGCTGATTTTTTGCGCAAACATTCTTTGCTCAATGAGCTCGCCTTGCTGGCTCTGCTCTTTTTGGGTGTTGTGCCCATGCTGCTTAAGCCGATGGATGAATGGCTCAGAACCATCGTCATTTTTGGCTAAGCAGATTGGGGATCACAGAGGTTTGCGAGCGGTCAGTCCAATCACTGCGGACATGCCGCCATGGGCATTGCCTTCGTGCATTTCGAGTTCTTCTTCTTGGACATGTTTGTTGGTGAAATGACCAAAGGCTTTGTCCAACATCTCTCTTGTATAGAGATGCGATAGTTCTTTTGGTCCGCCATTGCCATAGTCTAATTGTTTGGGCGTATAGCCCTGTATGATCAAAAGACCGCCGGGCTTTAATGTCTGCGCCATGCCCGCCCATTTGATTGCGCGCTCTTCCGGTGAGCTGAATTGGGTGAAAATTTCAACCACGACATCAAAGCTTGCTGGTGGATAGGGCCAAAGATGCACATCAGCGCATTCTAATGCGAGATGCACATTGCGCGCTTTGGCAAGCTGCGCTGCCTTGATTTGCGCATTGGGGGAGAAGTCAAGCGAGAGGACCTCGAGTCCTTGCTCTGCTAGCCAAACGCCATTGCGGCCTTCACCATCTGCGACAGCGAGAGCTTTGCCCGTTTTGGGGAGCAGGGATGCGCAGGACGCCAGAAAATAATTCGGGCCTTCGCCAAAAATATAGTCTGGCGTTGCATAGCGTTTGTTCCAGCGCTCAAATTCTGACATATTCAGCTCCCTCGTGCAGATGATCCTCTTACCTGTCATTAGATCAGCAAGAGGGATTGTCCCTATTGGTTTGTGGCTGCAGTTGTGATCTTTTAGTTTAAACAGATTGGAGTCATCATGTCGCTTTCAAACCTAGTGTCTGGCCTCAAAGGCGGCGTCAGTGCCCCAGCTATGTCCCATGAGGACTTTGTCGCGGCTGTTCATTCAGGCACGCATCACATCATCGATGTGCGTGAGCCGCATGAATATGCAGGCGGGCATGTGCCCGGCGCGATCAATCATCCGCTCTCGCAGTTTGATCCGGCGCAATTGCCTGCCGACAAGCCTGTTGTCCTCCTCTGTCAGGCTGGCGCACGCTCAGCCAAAGCGCTGCAGGCCGCCCAATCGGCGGGCCTAACGCATGTGGCGCATTATCCTCCCGGCACTGGCGGCTGGTTGGCGCAAGGTGGTCCC
>CAIVAX010000540.1 GCA_903903935.1 uncultured Hyphomicrobiales bacterium
TGGCCCCTTGCCGCAGTCGCTTTTTCAAGCGCGAGGCAAAGACGGGATGCCCATCGGTGGGATTAGCGCCAATCACCAAAATGACATCGGCTTTTTCGACCGATTTAAAATCCTGCGTACCAGCAGAAGTACCAAAGGTCTGCTTAAGGCCATAGCCAGTTGGCGAGTGACAAACTCTTGCACAGGTATCGACATTATTATTGCCAAATCCAGCCCGCACCAATTTTTGCAGGACAAACACTTCTTCATTGGTACAGCGGGAAGAGGTGATCGCTCCAATCGCCTCGCGGCCATAGCGCGTTTGAATGGATTTGAACTTGTCTGCAGCAAAAGAAAACGCCTCGGCCCAGCCAACCTCGCGCCAAGGATCGGTGATATGATCGCGGATCATCGGACTTATCACCCGATCAGGATGCAGCGCATAGCCCCAGGCAAAGCGCCCCTTCACACAAGAATGGCCTTCATTCGCTTTGCCATTTTTGGCTGGCACCATACGAATGACCCGCTCGCCCTGTGTCTCGGCACGAAAGCTACAGCCTACACCGCAATAGGCACAGGTTGTTTCAACCACATGTGTGGGCGTGCCCAATTCAATGACGCTTTTTTCATTCAAGGTTGCCGTTGGACAAGCCTGGACACAGGCCCCGCAGGAGACGCATTCGGAAGAGAGAAAATCAACGCCGCCCGCCGAGACTTTCGAGTCAAGACCGCGCCCTTCAATCGTCAAAGCAAAAGTGCCTTGCACATCTTCGCACGCTCTCACGCAACGTGAGCACACAATGCATTTGGACGAATCAAAAGTGAAATAGGGATTGCTCTCGTCCTTGGCCTCTTGCCTATGCTTGGCGCCCTCTTGCCCATAGCGCACCTCACGCAAGCCCACCACGCCTGCCATATCCTGTAATTCGCAATCCCCATTGGCAGAACAGGTGAGGCAATCAAGCGGATGATCGGAGATATACAGTTCCATCACGCCTTTCCGCAGACGCGCGAGCCGATCGCTCTGTGTCGTGACAATCATGTCCTGCTCAACCAGCGTCGTACAGGAGGCCGGTGTGCCGCGCCGCCCCTCAATCTCAACCAGACATAAACGGCACGATCCAAAAGCCTCTAGCATATCGCTCGCGCACAGTTTTGGGATCGTCAGCCCCGCACCCATCGCCGCTGCCATAACGGACGTGCCCTCAGCCACATTCACGCGCTTGCCATCAATGATCAAGCTGATCATTGTGCCGCTTGTGCGCGCCGGCGTGCCAAAATCGCGGTCTCTTGCATAAGTCATGAGGATTGCTCCTGATCGCGCGAATGAGTGTTTTGCATCACACCAAAATCCTGCGGAAAATGCCTGAGTGCGCTCATAATCGGCAAAGGCGTCAAGCCGCCCAAAGCACATAAAGAGCCATCCGTCAGCGTGTCGCAGAGATCTTGAAGAAGCGTGAGATTGGCCTCTCGATCAATCCCCTGCCTGATCTTATCAATGGTTTCAACACCGCGCCGAGAGCCAATCCGGCAAGGCGTGCATTTGCCGCAACTCTCCAGCGCGCAAAATTCAAATGCAAAGCGCGCCTGCTGCGCCAGATCCACCTGATCATCAAAAGCAACAATGCCGCCATGACCGAGCATGGCTTGGATATTGGTCAGCGCTTCATAATCAAGCGGCACATCGAGCATGGAATTGGGGAGATAAGCGCCCAATGGCCCGCCAATTTGCACTGCCCGCAGCGGCCGACCTGACGCACATCCCCCGCCAATCTCCATCACAATCTCACGCAAGGTGATGCCAAAGGCTGTTTCAAACAAACCTGTATGTTTGAGATTGCCCGCCAGTTGAAAGGGCATAGTGCCACGCGAGCGCCCCATACCATAATTGGCATAGGCCTGCCCGCCATGCGTCAAAATCCACGGCACAGCGGCAAGAGTGAGCACATTATGGACAAGGGTTGGACGACCAAACAGACCTTTGATCGCCGGCAATGGTGGCTTGGCTCGTACTTGTCCGCGTCGCCCCTCCAAACTCTCCAGCAAAGAGGTTTCTTCGCCGCAAATATAAGCGCCTGCACCAACGCGAACCTCAAGATCAAACTGGCGCTGATCTGGCCCAAGATACTGACCTGGCCCAAGATAATCATGCGCGCGTGCAATCTCGATCGCCTTGCGCATGGTCTCAATCGCCTGCGGATATTCTGATCGGATATAAATAAACCCGCGCGAAGCGCCCACCGCATAAGCGGCAATGATCATACCTTCGATCAGCACAAAGGGATCACCCTCCATCAGCACACGATCAGCAAAAGTGCCGCTGTCACCCTCATCGGCATTGCAGACAATATATTTGTGCGTTCCTTCAGCCTGCTTGACGGTGCGCCATTTAATGCCAGCTGGAAATCCTGCCCCGCCGCGCCCACGCAAACCAGATGTGAGAATGGCCTCAACACAAGCCTCAGGCCCTAAGCGATAAGCTTGCGCAAGTCCGGAAAATCCGTGCTGGGCGCGATAATCGGCAAGAGAGAGCGGATCAATCAGACCCGTGCGCGCAAAGGTCAATCTGTTCTGGCGCTTCAACCAAGGGATTTCTTGCGTCACGCCCAGATGAAGACGATGCGCCGCCCCTTGCAGAAAGCCAGACTCAAACAGACCCGGGACATCTTCAGGAGAGACAGGTCCATAAGCCATACGGCCGGTTTGCGTCTCAATCTCAATCATCGGCTCCAGCCAGAACAGGCCGCGCGAACCGGTGCGAATGATGCTGATATTAATCTGGCGTTGCTGCGCCTGAGTATAAATTGCATCCGCAACTTCATCAGCGCCAACCGACAAGGCTGATGAATCCTGCGGCACAAAAATGCGATAAGCGCTCATGCCTGTCTCACTCATGACCAAGCCCCTGCGCGCGTCTCACCAAAGCATCCACTTTATGCAGATCAACACGGCCAATCGGCCGTTCGTCCAACAGAGCAGCGGGTGCTAACCCACAATTACCCAAACAATAAACAGACTCGATCTGGAGATGTCCGTGCGGTGCGGGCTCATCGGCTACAAGCCCATGATGGTGGGCTAAATGATCAATCAGCCGCTCGCAGCCCATGGATTGGCAGGCCTCAGCGCGGCAGATTTGGAGCCTGTGCCTGGCTGCAGGCTCAGTGCGAAAATCATGATAAAAACTGAGCGCGCCATGCACCTCGGCTTTGGACATATTCAAGCGCTGCGCAATCGCCTGCAACCCGCTTCGATCAATAAAACCAAAATGAGCCTGCAAGGCATGAAAAATGGGAAGCAAGGCACTGGCGCTGGCGGCATCGGGACCCAAAAAGGCACTCACTTCAGCATGGACAGAGCTGATCAGCGATTGGGCCTTTTGTTCATCCCATACCAAACGGCTCATCGTGCCTCCCTGCGACGTGTCAAAACCTATGAACTGAATGCCATAGCGAGCTAAATATATCACTTCAGTCGGCAACGACCAATGCCCTTCAGGAAGCTTGCGGCGCCCTGACCTGAATGCTATCGCCGCAGGGCAAGCTCATTGCTAAATGTGATTCCCAGCCGAGCCTTCATTCATGTTCAAGCGCCTCTATGATTGGACGATCCGGCTCGCCGAAAGCCGCAATGCCACTTTTGCTTTGGCGGCAATAGCCTTTGCGGAAAGCTCCTTCTTTCCCATTCCCCCTGATGTTATTTTGATTCCCATGTCCCTGGCCCAACCCAAAAAGGCCTGGTTCTATGCCCTCATTTGCACCATCAGCTCTGTTCTGGGCGGCATATTGGGCTATGCCATTGGCGCCATGCTGTATGAATCGCTCGGCACATGGCTGATCGAGCTTTATGGCTATGCCAATCGTATGGATCAGATCCGCGCCTTTTATGATGAATGGGGCGCGGCTTTCATCCTTGTTAAAGGGCTCACGCCCATTCCCTTCAAGCTTGTGACGATTGTCAGCGGAGTGCTTGGCTATAATTTTCCACTCTTCGTTGTGCTCGCCCTGATCACGCGCGGCGGACGGTTCTTTATCTTAGCTGGCATCCTCAATCGGTTTGGCGACAAGATCCGCTTTTATCTTGAGCGTCATTTTGCCTTGTTCATCCTCATATCTTTAGCAATTATTGTCGGCGGCTTCTGGCTTGCTAGCCGGATGTTTTAGGAGCTGTCATGCCTATTTCGTCTCATCTCCAAAAAATCACAGCCA
>CAIVAX010000541.1 GCA_903903935.1 uncultured Hyphomicrobiales bacterium
ATAATACGCTGGCAACCCCCTATCTCACCCGCCCCTTTGAGCATGGCGCTGATATTGTGGTGCATTCAGCCACGAAATTTCTCGGCGGCCATGGCAATTCGATTGGCGGCGTGATTGTCGATGGCGGCTCATTCGATTGGATGGCCGATCAGCGCTATCCCATGCTGAGCAGCCCAAGGCCGGAATATAATGGCATTGTGCTCGGCCAGACCTTTGGCAATTTCGCCTTTGCCATTGCCTGCCGCGTTTTGGGTCTGCGCGATCTGGGCCCAGCCCTCTCGCCGTTCAACTCCTTTATGTTCCTCACCGGTATTGAGACCCTGCCGCTGCGCATGCAGCGCCATTGCGACAATGCACTGGCCATTGCCCAGCATTTGTCCAAACACGATAAGGTCAAATGGGTCAGCTATGCCGGCCTGCCGGGGGATCGCTATCATCAGCTGGCCCGCAAATATTGCCCCAAGGGCGCTGGCGCCGTCTTCACCTTTGGCCTCAAGGGCGGCTATGACGCCGGACTGGCTTTGGTCAAAAACCTCAAGCTCTTCTCCCATCTCGCCAATGTCGGAGATACACGCTCGCTGGTCATTCACCCCGCCTCAACGACCCATCGCCAATTGTCCGACACTCAAAAACAGGCAGCAGGTGCCGGCCCCGATGTCGTGCGCCTGTCGGTTGGCATTGAGGATGTGGCCGATCTGATTGCCGATCTCGATCAGGCTTTAGCAGCGGGCTAAGACCTAATATCATACATGAAGATTTATATTTAAGATTATGTTTTAATTAGCCTTAAAATAAAATCTTCATGTGAACTTTAGGTCTGATCTGGTGTCAGGCGCCGGGCATGAACCACGCTCATGCCCAGCACCAGCAAGGCAAAGGCTTGATGGGTGAGCGCCGGATGGAGCGGTATGCGCCCCTCTGGCAGCACCAGCAAGAGGGTCACAACACCAAGAGCAATCTGGCAGGTGACGAGCCCCACCAGTGCTAGCGCCCGCCGCAGTGTGGAGCGATCAGCGCCAAGCCGCCAGACATCCAGAGCATGCAGCAACACGCCAATGAACAGGAGATAGGCCAGCGAGCGATGATCGAATTGCACAGTGGTGACGTTTTCAAAGATATTGAGCCAGAGCGGATCTAGCCGCAGCAAATTCTCCAGCGGCGGGATGAAGTGCCCATCCATCAGCGGCCAAGAATTATAAGTCAGTCCTGCACGCAAACCGGCGACCAACGCACCCAGACAAATTTGCAGTAAAACAAGAGCCATCAACCCATAAGCACTCCATTGCAGACGCTTAGGCATCACAGTTGATGCTTTGGGTTTGAGACCTGTGGCAATCCACACCAGGCATGTGAAGGTGACCGAGGCCAAGAGCAAATGCGTTGCCAGACGCTCCGGCGCAACCTCAACCCGGCCCGACAGACCCGATTTGACCATCCACCAGCCAACCGCCCCCTGCAATCCGCCCAGAGCCAAAACAGCCAGCAGACGATAAGCCAGAGGCCGGTTGAGTGCGCCTTTGAGCCAGAACCAGACAAGCGGCAGGGCAAAGGCAAGCCCGATCACTCGGCCCAGCAGCCTGTGTCCCCATTCCCAGAAGAAGATGAACTTGAAGCGCGCCAAATCCATATCCGGGAAGAGCTGCGAATATTGCGGGATTTGCTTGTAAGCCTCGAACTCCCTCAGCCAATCGGCCTCAGTCAGAGGCGGCAATATGCCGGTGACCAATTTCCATTCGGTGATCGACAGGCCCGATTCCGTTAATCGCGTCGCGCCGCCCACCAGCACCATCAGGAACACCAGCCCGGCGACAGACCATAACCAGATCCGCACGGCGGTAAGCAGATCGCGCGCTTCAGACACCTCACTCAAACTGTGGGAATAACTGACGTGATCAACACTCATTCTCAGACCTATGGCTCAAAGCACCTGCCCAATCGGGCGAGCTGCAAAGAAAACTTGGCAAATAAGCTTGTCTGGCACACATAGGTCAGCAGACTGGATCCGTCCAGCAATCGTCAGCCAAGATGAGTGAGAGCCCATGCTACAAATGCGCACACGCAAGCTCGTCGGAGCCATTGTCACCCTCGTTTTTGTGATCGTCTATGCCCTACTGGCCATGGCTCTGGCTCAGGCCCGCTTCGTTCAAGACGCCAATGGATTTCTGCAAGGGATCTTTTATGCCCTTTTGGGCCTGATTTGGATCGTGCCCCTGTTTCCGCTGATCAGCTGGATGGAGCGCAAGGACCCGAGCGAAAGCTAATCAACAATCACCCGCCGGCCGTGATTCCACAAAGCGAAGGGAAGGCCGGTCAATAACATGTCGAGATAGGACCAATCGGACCATAGCCCATTGACGGACATCGCGGCAAAGCGGTCAGATGATTGGCATGGGTTGGAAACAACATGCCCGGCCGTGTCGTCACCGCGCTGGCATAGCCCAAACGTTTGGCCAGCGCGAATTCCCGCTGACTTGCTGACTGCCGATCCCCCAAAGGATAGGCCAAATGCCGCGCCTCAACAGTGAGCTCTTGCTCTATCAATTGCCGCGAGGCCACCAATTCATCTTCGACCACTGCATCCTCATGACGGGCCAAAAGCGCATGTGTCTTGCTATGCGCCCCAATGCTGCAAAGTGGCTCCTTGGCCATCAGGCGCAATTCATCCCAATTCATACATAAAGAGCGGACGATCTCAGTCGGGGAGAGCGAGGCTTGATCACAGAGCTGGGCCGTTGCCGCTAAAATCTCAGCATCATGAAGATGGCGCAGCCGCCAATAGATCCAGTCATAGAGAT
>CAIVAX010000542.1 GCA_903903935.1 uncultured Hyphomicrobiales bacterium
GAGCGGCGCGGCGGCCGCCCAAGAGAGCTTGGTGTTTCACGCCAACTACTGCACGGCATTTTGTCAGAAAAGCTTCCCGTGTCTGCTGAGATGGCTGTTAGATTAGGTAAGTGGTGTGGCAATGATGCCCATCTGTGGATTACCCTGCAAGGAGACTATGATCTGTGGCATGCCAAACAGAAGTTGGTTGACGCTATTTTGATGATCCTCAAACGGGAAGCGACCTCGGGGTGACCAATCTGATGATAGCATCCAAACTGGCAAAGGCTTGAAAGTATACAGAGACTGCCCTTAAAAACTAAGCATCCTTGCCTTAAAAATTGATGCCTAGTTTAAATCACCTTCAAGCCGCGCAGGATTGGCAGCCCTGTTTGGTTGAAGGCTTTGGCCTGTTCTATGAGTTCACGTAGATTGTCTTCGGGGGTTTCGAGGGCGGCGCCGTCCTTGAGCAATTTTTGGCCCTGCGCCGCAAGGATCTCCCAAGCAAATTGCGCAAATTCTTCTGGCGTTTTGCGCCCAGCCTTGGCGGCGGTGAGAAATAACTGCTGAAAGCGGCCAACACTCACGCCGCCACCCGTCACGGGGCTGGCGAGATGCTGCACATCATTGCTGGTGCGCGCCATTTGTGCGAGATGGGAATTGAGCCTATCAGTCGCCGCTTTGGACTTATTAATCACATGATCATCTTGCACGGGCATGAGATGGCCCGCGCCCGTGAGCACAACGGCCGCCTCGATAATGGCCTGACCAGTGATGTTTTTGGACTTTAGGCTTTGCTCCAACTCGCCCAGACTATGGGGCTTGTAATCGGCCAGCGTATCCAGAGTGGCGCTGTATATGCCTTCATTCAGATTTGCTTCGCCTTGCGCACCCGTGACCTTGAGAGCAATGTCTTCACGAACAGATGCAAGAATAACGCGATAGCTGCGCAAGCCATCCAAGCGCTCAAAGGGCGAGAGACTGCGTGGTCCCTTCACCCAATAATCCTTGCGGAATTGCTGGTTCACGAGAAAATCACGCACCGTCTGGCGAAAATCGAGATCAGGAATTTCATTCAAGAGTTTTTGCTGATCAGCCGTTAAATTGACCGCAGCAATGGAGTCCAGATAGGTGGCAGAACACGCGAAATTCACCTTAGCCGGAGCCAGCCATTGCGCCAGATCGGCAAAATACATCGGCTTCCAATCGCGGTTGAAATATTCATGCGCGAGATAATGGGCATTTTGCCCCTTCATTTTGCCAAAGCGCTCAGCCACCGAGGGATTGGCTCTGGCATAGAGCGGCTGGCTGTTGAGCGTCTGATCGACAAAGCCCATCGCGCCTTCAATGCGTTTCAGAATACCCATGCCCTGCGAGCCCATCACTTCGGCATGCTGCGTCATCAAATGGCGAATGGGCGCAAAGGTCGACCAACCCGGCAGCGTATTATAGCTGATGTAAAGCACCCCGCCGACTTTGAGCTTGCGACGGATGAAATCTACAATCACAGCGCGATTCTCATCCGAGATCCATGACCAAATACCGTGCAGGCCGATGTAATCGAAATCGGGCAGATCAGAGCGCGTGCAAAATTCAGCAAAGGCCTCATCATAGAGCTTGGCGCCATTGCCCGATGTGCTGGCCAATTCCTGCGCGAAGCCGGCCTGAGCCGGGTTAAAATCCGTGCCATGCCACGAAGTCATGGAGGCTGCCGCATGAATATTGGTGCTCAGGCCCTGACCAAAGCCCAGCTCACAAGCTGCACCCATCTGCGGAAAGGCCAGCCCCGCGTTGAGAAAAGCCAGACGGACAAGGGCGGGGTTCAGCTCGGTATAATAGCCATAGGTATAGCCAATATCGGCGACATAACCGGCGGTCCAATCTGACATGGGGCACTCTACTTTAAGAGACAGCTCAGGGCGGATGTGTCCACATAGCAAAATCACCTCCGCTCCACAAGGAAGCAGGGGTATTTGAAAAGTACCTTAAGTGCTTACCCTCAATTCACCTGACCCTGACCCAGCAGCTCAGACAGCGTTTAAGATCTCGCTCAGTGCTTTGGCATAGGCGGCTCTTGCTGTTTGCAGGGCTGCGGCTTTGGCTTGTAGTCGTTGAAGCTCGGCATCGACAAATTGAAGGCTGATGATCTGCGCTTTGGCGTCCTCTGAGAGGGTGTCGAAGTCATAGGTCTGGTTGTCTATGGTGATGTCGGTCATGGGGGGCTCATTTGGGGAGTAGAATAGAAAACCCCACCCCGGTGAGGGGGTGGGGGGAGAATTTGAGTACGATAAGCTTGATATTAGGCGATATCGATGAAGCCAGTCGTTGTGACAGGTGTGGAGTTGAGGCCAAGGCCCAGAACTAGAACGCCTGTTACTTTCACGAGATCATCGGTCACGACACCATTGTGGAACACATAGCTGTCTGTGCCATCGGTGAAGGCAACCGTAGCATCTGCCGCAACCACAAAGGTTTGAGCAATTGCTGCCTTTTGAGCTAAAGTCAGGC
>CAIVAX010000543.1 GCA_903903935.1 uncultured Hyphomicrobiales bacterium
ACGGATGTGCGCTCGCTGGCCACGGAAGTGGCGACAGATAAATTCCGCGGCGTAACAGAACTTACCGTGATTGCGCCCGATCATCCTCGTCTGTTGTCGATCATTGCGGGTGCTTGTGCGATGGCGGGTGCCAATATTGTCGATGCGCAGATTTTCACCACCACTGATGGTCTGGCGCTCGATACGATCTGCATCAGCCGCGCCTTTGATCAAGATCAGGATGAATTGCGCCGGGCTGAACGCGTTGCCGGATCGATTGAAAAGGCGCTGCGAGGGCAATTGCATCTCAGCCAAGCCCTTCTGGCAAAAAAGAATGAGGGAGCGAACCGCACCAATGCGTTCAGCATTGCCCCCGAGGTGACGATCGATAATAATCTGTCGAACAAATATACGGTGCTGGAAGTCTCCGGCCTTGATCGCCCCGGCCTGTTGTTTGAGCTGACCTCGGCCATATCGCGCCTGAATTTGAACATTGGCTCGGCCCATATCGTCACCTTTGGAGAAAAGGCGGTCGATGCCTTTTACGTGACCGATCTGACTGGGCACAAAATCACTACACCAGCGCGGCAGACCACAATCCGGCGGCAATTGCTGGAAAGTTTCGAGGTGAATGCTCTCACGCCCCCCAAAACACCCTCACGGCGGCAAAAATCACCGCTTTCACCAGCCTGATTATTCATCCCAGCTTGATTTTTTGCTCCAGCAACCTGATATCGGAGCTTGAGCTGATCCTGGAGCCAAAACTGGCTCCAGACCGAGCGATAGCGATCTGACAATAGCGATCTGACAATAGCGAAATGAGCCCATGACCGAACAAGAGAACCAGCGGCCCAACGATCATCAGCAGCACGATCACAACCGGCCAGAGGCCGATGCGGCGCAGGATCAGGGCGCACCCGGGGCGGGTGAACCTAGCGATGCGATGAGCGAGCTTGATAAGCTGCAGGCCGACAATGCTGCACTCAAGGATAAAATTTTGCGCACATTGGCCGAGATGGAAAATATGCGCCGCCGCACAGATAAAGAAATCGTCGACGCCAAGGCCTATGGCGTGACGAGCTTTGCCAGAGACATGCTCGTTTTCACCGACAATCTGCGCCGCGCCATTGACTCCATTCCCAATGAAGTGCGGCAGGGATCGGACGGCCCCCTCAAGAGCATTATTGAGGGCATTGAGGTCACTGAGCGCGATTTTCTCTCCCGCCTTGCGCGCCATGGCGTGAAGAAGCTTGAGCCGCAAGGCGCCAAATTCGATCCCAATCTGCATGAAGCGCTGTTTGAAGTGCCCAATCCTGATGTGGTCAATGGCACTGTGGTGCAAGTGGTCGAGGCGGGCTTTACGATTGGCGACCGCGTTTTGCGCCCCGCCAAAGTCGGCGTAGCCAGAGGTGGTCCGCGCGCGCCGCAGGGTGAATAAAGTCAAAGCTGTGATGGAGTGATCAGGCTGGCAGAGTGACGCGGCGCAGGGTCAGATTGATCCGCCCGCCATCGGCTAACAGCGTCGAGGTTCCCGGCAAGAGACGTTCAATGCCGTGGAAAATCAGCCGCGAGTCTCTGCCAATCACCACAGCATCGCCCGAATGCAGGCGGATGGATTTGGTGCGGTCGTTGCGCTGATTGCCGCCATAGCGAAACAAAGCGCTGTCCCCCAGAGATAAAGAGAGAACCGGCGCATCCAGCGCCTGCTCATCGCGATCCTGATGCAGGCCCATGCGGGCCCCCGGCGCGTAATAATTGATCAGACACGCCTCGGGGGGATGCGGATAATTCGTCAGCTCGCGCCAGAGGGCGATCAGGCTTGGCGGAATGGCTGGCCAATCCGCGCCCGTGACGGGATGCTGCGGCTGATAGCGATAACCACCCAGACGATCGGAGACCCAGCCCAAAGAGCCGCAATTGGTCATGCGCACAGAAAAGGGCTTGCCCGTTTTAGGCATGTGCGGCGTGAACAGAGGAGCAGCTTTGACAATCTCGCGCAGCTCTTCAACCAAGTGGGTTTGCTGATCGCGGTCGAGGATGCTGGGCAGATAGATCAGGCCCGGTGCTAAGTCAGGCATGATCCAGCCTCGCAGCGCATTGGCTCATATAAAAGTCACACCCGGACGCAACACCTTACCAATAAAGCGCATGACGCGTTCAAACTCGATGACATGGCCATAAACTGAAAAAATAATCAAAAA
>CAIVAX010000544.1 GCA_903903935.1 uncultured Hyphomicrobiales bacterium
GGAAACCCAGCCCAAGAGAAAATCGACGCTCACCACATCGGATTTATTAAACTCAAAAGTCTTGCCACCCTGCACAACCGCCATGCGCTCGAGATGAAAACCATTCGAGAGATTATTATATTTGGTGCCCAAATGGTCATAATTGCTTTGTGAGCCAAAGATCAGCGCCTGCGCGCCCTCTGGTAGAGATTCCATCATGCGATGATAGCCCCCCTGCCCGGCCGTGTTACGACCAATGGTGGGCGGCATGGCATAGCCAAGAGTGAGATCAAGATAGAGCGCCTTGGCATCGCCACGCGGTGCGACATCAAGTGCCACGCCCGCAAGCCCCGCCCGTTCCTGCGCTTTGGCTAAATCTTCATTGGTCACACGCACGCGCGCGAGTGAATGATCCGCGATCAAATCAGCAACCGAGCGCAGTTTGAAATTCAGCATATCGACAGTGGGCTCAGTGATGAGCTTGGCCCCCGTGCGATAACGCAGCACAATCTGAGCACTCTCCAAAATGCCATTGCGCATGGCCCGCGCCGAAATCGTCGCACCTGCGACAAAACCTGGCTCAAGACCGCCCACAGCACCCAGCTTGGCCTCAAGACCATTCAGCTTGCCTAGAAACTGCACCATCAGACCGGTGCGGCGATCATCATTCATCAAATAGGGCTCGCGATGAAACAGCAGCACGCCGCCTGTCACATGGCCATCAATTGAAACGCCGCCAATCGCATCAAAGGGAGTTGAGGAATAACCCGGCGCCCGCAGCACATCATAAGTAGAGAAAGCATAGCCCAGCACATCCTTGCCCGCATAAACAGCAGCAGAGGCAGGCCCTTTATCTTGCAAGACTTCGAAGCGATCAGCGGCAGGAAAGAGCGTTTTCAGCACTTGCGACGTGATGCGCTCTGCCAAGGGTGGCATTTCAGGCAGACCCGCCTGTGCCAGAACAAGGCTTGCCGACAAGAGCCAAGCCACAATCGCTATACAAAATCCACGCAAACCCATCTCCCCGATTGGTTCTTGAATCATCTTCAGGATGCAGCGCAGATTAAACTCCCGGGCGCAACTTGGCTATGGCGGAATTGCAGGCCAAAGAGCCCTCCAAACAAGAAGAAAATACTTTTGAAACAGCGATTTATTCAACAAGACGCAAGACAATGGCCTGGACTGGCAATGTATAAATAACAGGCAAATCAAAGGCGCTGACACCAAGTCGCCAGCCAACTGACGCCCTGATCAATCCCGCTTGAGAACGATTAAGCCATCCAGCGCAACCCCACCCTGCTCGCGCAGCAGGAAGGGATTAATGTCCACCGAGATCAGATCTTCCCCGCAATCTGTCACAAGGTGAGAGAGGCCAAGCAAGGCTTGAATGAGACTGGCCTCATCAAGCGCCGCTTTGCCCCTATAGCCTTTGATCAAAACGCCCATAGTCGTGCGGGCAATGAGGGCTCGTGCCGCGGCTTCATCAAGCGGCGGGGCGGCAAAAGCCACGTCTTTGGTCAGCTCAATCCCCACACCGCCAGCGCCAAACATCAGCACAGGACCCATTTCTGAATCTCTCGCTGCCCCCAGCACAAGTTCAAGACCACCACTCAACATTTGCGCGATCAACACGCCTTCAAAGGCTGGCTTTTGAGGATGCTGGGCAATGATGGAGGCAATAGTTTTAAAAGCAGAGCGAACATCCGCATCGGTTTTCAGATTGAGCAGAACGCCGCCTACATCTGACTTATGCGCAATCACAGAACTCACCAATTTAGCCACAACGGGATAGCCAATCGCCTGTGCAGCCAACACAGCGTCTTCCTCGCTAGTGACTAATGCCTCCTGCGGTCCTTGAATGCCATAGGCCGCGAGCAAGCGTTTGGAGGAGAGTTCATCCAGCGTCGCAGGACCTTTTTGCGCAACCAACTCAGCGAATATTGCTTTGCCTTTAGCATTCACCGCTGGAGTTGATCGCAGCGGCTCGGCCATGCGGGCATAATAGCTGGTCGCATTTTGAATGGCCCGCAAAGCGCGATCAGGCTCTTGCATAATCGCCAAATGCGGCAATTCGGAGCGCACGGATCTGGCATAGTCATTCACGCCATAAGAAAGCACGCTGATGAAGGCGACAGGTTTTTGCGCCTTGCTTGCCATCTCATTGACCTTGCGCAAGACCATTTCGGTGCGCCGCGTCCCCGCTTCGCGCGGCAATTCTTCTTGCAGCAGCAGAATATCAAAGCCGGGATCGTTGAGATAAGTCTCAACGCAGGTGAGAAACACATCAACGCCACCCGCAGCGCCCAAGCCGCCATCAAGCGGATTATTGACCACCGCGCCCGCTTGCATGATCGGCTGGAGAGACTCGCGTGAGGCGTCTGACAGGGGTGGGAATTTCAAGCCATGCGCAGCAGCCGCATCCATAATCAAACCGCGCATGCCGCCTGAATAAGTGATCGCCGCAAGACGATTGCCCGCTGGCTTGGGGGCGTGAACGAGAAACTCAACGCTCTCGACCACATCATCCATATTGCGCGCGCGCAGAGCACCCGCTGCCCCCGCCACCGCATCAAACGCCTCGACAGAACCTGCCAGCGCGCCCGTATGAGCAGCAGCGGCAGCGCGCCCTTCATCAGAGGCACCCAGCTTGAAAATCACCACGGGTTTACCAGCAGCCCGTGCCGAGCGCAAAGCCGCTAGAAAGGCATCGGGATCGTGAATAGCTTCGAGATAAGCGACAATCACCCGCACACTGGGATGTTGCGCATAATAGGCGATATAATCAGCTGCGGTCAGACCCGTTTCATTGCCCGAGGTCACCAGCATGCCAACGGGAATGCCCCGCTCCTCAAGCGTGCGCTTGAGCGCCAGAACAATGCCGCCAGACTGCGCCACAATAGCTACCGGCCCAGGCACAAATTGCTGCTGACGATCATCGGGCAAAGTAAAGAGCGAAGCACTCGCGTTAAAATTGCCCAAGCAATTGGGACCTGACACAGCAAGGCCAGTTTCTGCAATCACGCGGCGCAGCTCCTCACCAAGAGCTTTACGTTTAGGATCTGTCGATTCTCCGAAGCCAGCCGTAATGACGGTCGCACTGCGCGCTCCTGCGGCAGCCGCATCGCGCAGCATATCGGGCACATAGGGCGCCGGCACGAGCACCACAACATGATCAGGCGGCTCAGGCAGATCTTTAAAACTGCGATAGCAGCGCATATCCCAAACGTCATCGCGGGTGGGATTGAGTGGATAAATAGGACCGGCAAAATGATAGCGTTTGAGATTGCGCAACACGCGGGGCGACCAATTGCCCGGCTTATCACTGGCGCCAGCAATCACCACATTGCGGGGATTCAGCAGAGATTCAATTTGTTCAATCTTGCTGCGCTGTGTGCGACCACCCGCTTGATCACTCATACCTCACCGCCCCTATCAGTGCACGAAACACACCAGCAGAGATCACAAATCCCTGCCCATCATTGTTGAAACTCTTGGCCGTCACATCGCTTCAGCGGAAAATATCATTATAGATTTTCAACCAAGCCGCTGACTTTTCCTCAACCTCATCGGGCATGAGATAATGAACCCGCCACTCCTTGCCATCAGGTCTCATGCTGGGATCAAGCGCAGGAACCTCCGGGGCAACCGGCAAATATTCCGCATCCGCATAAAGCTTCTGGCCTTCTGTTGAGATCAGAAAATCCGCCAAGAGCTTGCCGGCATTGGGATGAGGCGAGCCCTTGGTCACGCCCATCACAGAGAAAAAGGCAATGGCAGGCTGCATGCGCATCCATTCCACCGGCGCACCTTGCTGCTTGCTGATCTGCACATGACTATTGTTGACGTGAACACCAATGGAATATTCACCCGCCATCAACATATCCACCACTTGGCGCGCCGATACATTGAGCGGCGCGAGGTCCTGCTTGGCCAGTTTCTTGAGATATTCAATCCCCTTTTCTTGACCATATTCAGACAAGATCACACCCACAAAACCCGGCACAGCCGTTGGTGAAGGGCTCACAGACCAAGCCATTTTGCCTTTCCATTTGGGATCGAGCAAATCATCATAGCTTTTAGGCTCATCGCCGCGCTTCACCAGATTGGTGTTATAACCAGCAACACGCACATAGAGATTGGTCGCCGTCCAATAGCCCTGAGGATCATAATATTCCTTTGGCAGGCGCTTGACGGATTCGGGCAGCCATTTCTCGACCACGCCTTCTTTGACAAGTGCAGCCATGCCAGTGCCATCCACAATATCGGCTTGCAATTTGCCTGCTCTGGCTTCATTCAGCACACGCAAGATGACCTGACTCGTTTCTGCGCGCACATAGTTCACTTTAATCCCATATTTCTTTTCGAAATATTGCGCGGTCGGGGCGACAAATTGATTGACGATCTGTGTCGTATACCAGGTCACCTGACCTTCTTTTTTTGCCGCCGCAATCAGCGCCTCATCTGCCGCAAGGGCGTGAGTAGAAAGAATGAGACCAGCTGCCAGTCCTGTGAGATGCAATCGGATGTGTGTCGTCATAATTTGCTCCCTCATCATCGATTTGGATTGGACTCAGCCAACAAGAAAGACCGGCAAGAGCCAATGGGATTCAAGCACACGAAAATCTAGCCGGGCGGGCGCATTGATCCGCACGGGGCCAGGCTCAGGAATAAAGCGTGTGAACAAATGCACGCCCTCCTCCAGCCGCACGAGCCCGTTGATATAGGGCACGCCCGTCGCAAAGGTCGCACTGGGTGGGCGATGGATTTCACTAAAGCTATAGACGGACCCACGTCCACTCGCCCGCACCCATGTCAGCTCACTCGAGCCGCAATCCGAACAGACAATGCGCTTGGGATGAAAACAGCGCTGACAGGCGGGGCATTGGCGCAGCATTAATTCGCGCCGCTCTATCCCATGCCAATATTCCATTGTTTCTGGCGAGGGCTGATAGAGACCTAACGAGACAGGCCCCGCGCGCATGGAAATGCCTTGCGCCCAATCTTCCAATTTGATCGATGGCTCAGTCATTAGGCGCGCTCCCTCGAAACAATCATCACAGAATGTGAGGCGAGAATGCCGCCATGGCCATGGACAAGCCCCACATGGGCATCTGGCACCTGACGCCCCTCTGCCTGGCCCCAGATCTGATCAATGGTCTCATGCAGATTATAAAGTCCCTGCGCCATCTGCCCGAAAGACAAATATCCGCCCATTGTATTAAACGGTAGGCCGCCATCAAAATCGATGTGACCATCCATCACAAAGGGGCCGCCCTCCCCCTTTTTGCAAAAGCCCAGCTCCTCAAGCATCATCAAATGCACAAAGCTGAAGGGCGCCGAGGTCTGGACAATATCAATATCATCTGGCTTGAGTCCGGACATCTCATAGGCCTGACGCGCCGCCGTCGCACAGCCTGTGTTGGTCAGATTAGGCTCATGACCAATGACATCGAGATCATAAGCGCCCATGCGCTCGGAAATCCATTCATGCGTCGTCTGCTGACCAAAGCCGGCAATCCAAGTGGGGTTGGAATGATTGTGCGCCAGCTCAGCGCGCGTAATGATGAAGGCCGTCGAAATGCCACCAGGATAATTGACGGCGCAATCTAACAGATGAAGCGGCGAGGCAATCATGCGCGAATTCAACACATCCTCGATCGTGATCGCTCCGCGATTGCGCATGGCAGCATGGGGATGGGTGAGCGCCCAATGTCTATTTTCAACGGCGACTTTGGCCATCATCTCACTGGTCGCACCATATTCATGCAAATAACGGCAGGCCACTTGCGCATAGAGCGAGGGGGTTGTGGGCCCATAGGGCGCTTCAAATTGCGGATTGCTTTCCCCCGCCGCATTCTGACCCACTTTATCTTTCAGCCAAACGCCAGAGGCTTCATTGGTCACGCATAGAGCATAATCAACAAGGCCGGAATTGACCGCCAGCACGGCTAACTCAATTGTGCCCAAAGCCCCTGCGCCATGCGCGGTCACCTCTGTGTTGAACACAGGCGCAATCTTGAGCTCATTGAGCAAGGTCTGATTATATTGCAAGGTGCGATAGGATGTAGGGCAGCGGCCAGTAAAAAAAGCCCCGATCTGTCTGCGCTTGATACCGGCATTTTGAATGGCGCGTGATGATGCAATCGCCCCCAATTGCAAAGCCGTGAGAATGGCCGCATCATCCCGCTTGGTGACGCAGCGGCCTATGCTCACAATGGCGGCACTATAACCTAGCTTGCCTGTCATTCTTTCCTCCGGCCCGCAGGCCCTGTCTGCGACAACAGATCTTAAGTCTTATTTCGTCCCATCATTATAGCTCGCCAAAAGCTTATTCAGGCTATCAATGGTGGACTGCGGTGTCTTGAGAACTTTGGCGATGAGCTGCGCAAACTCCTCACCTGAGGTGGGCTGATCATATTCCAGCTTTTGCTTGTTTACATCGGCAAGAAAACCGGGATCTTGCGTGGTGCGCATAAAGGCTGTGCGCAATAATTCCAAGCGCTGCGGCGGCAGGCCAGGAGGCGCCAGATAGGGTTTGGCAAATTCACCTCGCGCCAACATCACATTGAGCATCTCGCGCTCTTGGTCTGTTTTAGCCAAATCAGAAAACAGCGGCACATCCGGCAAATCGGGATGTTTAGCAAACCCATGCTGGAAGATGATCTTCACCGCTCCATTGTCCAGCATGCCCGATGTGCGCAACGAACCTAAGGTCGAGCCCGCTGTCCCATCAATCTCACTGCGATCCATCGCAAGCTTGGTATCCACGCTAGTTTTATAACCCGAAATGATCTTGAATTTGAGCCCAAACAAATCGCGACCAATAATGGCCATATCAATGCCATTGCTGCCCAGACTTGTGCCGCCCATAATGACCTGACGTGTCTTCGCCTCTTCTAACGAGAGGACTGAAGACGTTTTGTTGACATAGCCGATGTAAACATCACGCGTGGCATTGCCGATCCAGCCAAATTTATTGACCTCGAAATCAGCAACACCCGGGCTGAGCAGCGGCGCTGTAATTACCGAGCCATGCACGGCACCCAGCACAGTGCCATCACGCGGGGCTATATTATAAAGAAAGCTGGCTGCGCGCATGCCGCCACCACCGGGCATTTCCTGCACAACAAATGTAGGTTTGCCCGGAATATAAGCTGGCAGATAGCGGGCAAATAAGCGCGCAAAGGCCTCATAAGCGCCCCCGCCACTGACAACCAGCCGAATGGTCTTACCCGCGTAAAAATCCTCTTGGGCGAAAAGCGAGCCCGAGAGTGGGAACGAAAGCAGCATCACACAGAAAATGAGGCGAAGGGTAAAGCAAAATCGTGAGATCATCATGGCTAAGCTCCATCAAAAAACTGCGCCGCCCCATTGCTTGGCCAGCTCATTATCAGGCTCATACATGCGCGGATCCATGCGCGAGACAGCGCCATTGCTTGCCAGCTTCTCTTCATATTCCTTACGGATGAAGGGATCTTCCTGATCATAGGGAATAGCATTGCCGCCCGCGCGCATATCAATCGCACCCAGATCCAAGCGCTTTTCACCTGGAACACGCGGCTTGCGCGAGAGCGCATTATTAGGACCCATCCAAGCAATCAAGCGCAGCGGATCTTTGCTGAAACCAAAATGCTGATGGAACCAATCGCCCGACATGGGTGCCGCGCTGACCAGACCAAAGGGCTCATAATCCACACGGCGCACCTGATCGCCCTGTCCGTTCTCCCAAGGTCGCGTGCCCAGCTCTTTAGGCCAAGTGTATGTATAGCCCTTGCCGGTCAAACAAATCAGCACAGCGGCAGAGCCATGAAAATGCGCCTTTGAATAGCGCCCCGTTTCATGCTGGCCGACAAAAATATAAAAGCGATTGCCCGACATATCAGGCTCAATACGCCGGTAGCCGGGCGAGCGGCGATTATCCAGCGGCAGATCACAATTGATAATATCAGGGATCAGATTGGTGCGCCGTTGCGCCAATCCGCGCACCGGATCAGGCAGAATATTGTCATCCGGCTTGAAATAATCATCGCGTCCATCATAGCGCTTTTTGAAAATGTAAGAGGAATTGAAGATGAAATCATTGTCATCATACAAATTCATCGCATTGGGCGCAGAGGTTCCCACCAAGACCAAAGCAGGAGAAGAAGAGGCATTGACCAAACGATGATAGGCATTCAGCGGAATGCTGAACAAAGAGCCCTTCTGCCATTCAAATGTATGGGGCTTAGCGCCCTCATACCACACTTCTGTTGTGCCACGCCCATCGAGCACGAGGAAGATTTCCTCATAAAGATGGCGCTCGACATTCAACGCGCCGCCACCGGGCACTTCCACCAGATAACAGCCCCACAGACCTTCTGTGCCGTATAATTGGATGAAACTGCCACGCCCCCCCATGGTCTTCCACGGTTTGAGCGGCAATTCCTGAACTTTGTTCACCCCAATGCCGCGGAAAATGGGAATGCCCTGCTCTTCCATATACAGATCATAGGGCATGGCCGGCTGCGCAAAAGTGCCAAGCCCGGCCTTTTTGGTCGTACCTGTGACTTCATGAAAATGATCGGGCGCGTCATGCGGCATCGAATATCCCCTCTGGCTCTGTGTGAGAGCCCCCTAGCTAGGCGCGGCCTTTTCTTGACGAGACTGCGCTTTAGGCCCTGCTCTCAGGGCTCGATTCTGCGGTAACTTATATGGCTTTACCTTGGCTTGCAAAGGGCCCCAGTTCACACCTCTCGGCGAGGCCGATTTAAGACCAAACCGACGGATGAGCCGGTCAATATGAATGATCACAATCTGTTCTGGTCTATTCTCCGCAAAGCGGGCCCGACGCCCAAGGCGCCAAGACCGCCTGCATCATGCCCTTAGCATTTGGGAGAAAGGCTATGATGAGGACTTGAACGCGAACCTTCGCGTTGAGCTTCTGGATGAGTCGATCTTCTAAAA
>CAIVAX010000545.1 GCA_903903935.1 uncultured Hyphomicrobiales bacterium
CCCATGGCACCTCAAAGGATATGATTGGCAAACTCAACACAGCGCTGGGCAAAGTGCTTGATCAGCCCCAGATTCGCGATAGCCTGAATGAAATGGGCGCTCTGGTCCCTGAGAAGGCCAATCGCACGCCGGCAGCTTTGCAAAAATATGTCGCCAGCGAATTGGGCCGCTGGACACCTTTGCTCAAAAGCGCCGGAGCGATTGCGCCTCAGCCCATCAGCCCCTCATCGCTGCCTGTGGGCACAACGGCACCCATGCCACCGGCCAATGTGCCGCATGTGATCCCGGCTGAGACCGCCAATCCCACCCCGCCTGCGAGCGCAGGAACACCAGCACCTCTCACTGCACCCGCGCCTGCACCAACACTTAGCAAATAGGCGCGGGATACAGATCCCGAATTATAGATCCCAGATCAAAGGTCCATGGTGCTGGGTGCGAATAATTCTTCGAGACCAACGCGGCGATGGGTGAGGCCTTGTTCGTGCACATATTGCGAAATGGTTTCCAGCACAGTGCGCGGCGCCTTCACGCCATAGCTCATTAGATCTTGTCCAAGCCAATGGCGGGCATTGGCATCTAACACACCTGATTCAAAATAGGGCTTGAGGGCGAGCATGCCATCCGCGCGCGTCTTGGCTTTGGCGGCCTGGAACATTGTGTAGAGATTGAGCGCCAGCCAAGGATGTTTCTCATGCAATTCGCGGCGAATGACGACCGTGTGATTGATGGGATAGAGGCCGGTCTTGGTGAAATAGCGATGTTTCTCAGCCGCAATGTCAGGGAACATGGGCTGGATGACGGGATGCTGGGACAGATCAATGCTGCTGCGATCCACCAGATTTTTCGCCACCAGATAATGCAGCGCAGAATCAATCTCACCCTTGACCAGCATTTCGCCGATATTGGTGGAGGGCGGAATATAATTGAGCTTCACACCCTCAGGCGGCTGAAAGCCGGTTGAGCCGCCATGGCTCTTGTCGGGATTGCGCTCCATGAACCATTCCATGTCCTGCGCCCGCACACCAAATTCATGCTCCAGCGCGCCGCGTGTCCAAATGGCTGCCGTCTGCTGATATTCGGGAATGGCCACGCGCTTGCCCTTGAGATCGGAGGGCTTGGTAATGCCCCGATCTGTGCGGATCCAAATGCCGGTATGGAAGAAATGCCGCGAGGTGAAAACGGGAATGGCAACCCAATTGGTCTTGCCCTTGGCGGTGGCGATAAACAGCGAGGACAGCGACATTTCCGAAATATCAAAATCGGCAAATTTGAGCTGCCGCCAGAACATTTCGGAGGGATGGACGGAGGTGGGATAGAGTTTCAGCCCCTCGGCCTCGACCTCGCCACGATGAATGGCTTGGGTGTTTTCATTGTCAGACAGAGCAATGCTCAATTCAAGTTTTTGCGCACCCATATTTGCCTCCCCAGAGTGTCAGATCCGATGATCTTGTGCTGGATTTAGCTGAACGCGAAGCTGGACTTTGTCAACCGCCTGAGCGTCCCGATTGGCTGTGGTAGCCCTTTCAAAGGCAAATCCACCCAGACTTGCCTCAGCAGTATTGACTTGCGGGCCCGGGACAGGGAAACCTCCGGCCAGTTTCAGTCCTGACCCGCGGAGTTCGCCGATCATGTCGCATGCCCAGCTCGAAAAGATCATCAATGAGGCCTTTGCCAATGCCGCCAGTGTCACTGCGGCCACCCAAGGGGAAATCCGCGATGCGGTGAATGAAGCACTGCATTTGCTCGATACGGGCAAGGCCCGCGTCGCAGAGAAAACCTCGGAGGCCCAAGGCCCGCACAGCTGGAGCGTGCATCAATGGCTGAAAAAGGCCGTGCTTCTGTCCTTCCGCCTCAATGATATGTCGATGATCTCGGGCGGCCCGGGCGGCAGTTCTTGGTGGGACAAAGTCCCCTCCAAATTCGAGGGCTGGGGCGCGGCTGAACATGCAGCGGCCGGTTTTCGCTCCGTCCCCAATTCGATTGTGCGCCATTCGGCCTATATCGCCCCCGGCGTCATTCTGATGCCCTCTTTCGTCAATCTGGGCGCTTATGTCGATAGCGGCACAATGGTGGATACATGGGCGACGGTCGGTTCCTGCGCCCAGATCGGCAAAAATGTCCATTTGTCCGGCGGCGTTGGCATTGGCGGCGTGCTGGAGCCTTTGCAGGCTGGCCCCACCATTATTGAGG
>CAIVAX010000546.1 GCA_903903935.1 uncultured Hyphomicrobiales bacterium
GAAGTGCAAACCATTCGGGTTGACGGCACAATTGCCAATGGCGATGAATATGATTTTGCCCTCTCTCCCCCGGGCGTGAATGTCTCTCCCGTGAAGCTGCATATAGGGCCTTTAGCCATACCCTTTGGCGCTCAAGACAGTGATCGGCTCGATGCGCTCAAATCTGCACTCAATATAGCGATCGCTGCCAAGCCCGAATTGAATCAAGGCGGCACTCCGCTCGTTCAAATTGAACGTTCGGGCACGCAATTTCAGATCAAATATCAAAGTGCGGCAACTGTTGCGACGCTCGTCACTGTGACCAATACAGCGCGCAAGAGTGAGCTCTCGCAGTTGGATTCACCGCCCATGTCGGCTACCGCTAAGAGCAATCTGCTAAGCCTGATCGATGACAAAAAAATCGTCTCCTTACGCACAGCCAATGCCAAAACTGCAGCAATGTCTTTGGCTGGAATGCAGGGCATGGATACAAAAATTTTGAGTCTCTATTCTGGCGCGATAGCGCTGGATATTCCTGCCAATAAGGAAAATGTGGCAAGTTCAATTGATCCGGCGGTCTTGACGAAAATCAAAACACTTGGCCAAGCCAATAAGATAACCAGCCTCACCTTTGGCGGCAGCAATCCTGTGTTGAATTTAAAAGCCGCTGACGTGACCGCATTGGGCCCTAATCTGTGGGCGCGCTATTCCAGCCTCAATCCCATGAGCATTAATGATAATGCAACCAATCTGACAAAAGCCGAGAATTGGGAGAGCCTGCGCCAGCTCAATAATTTTCGTGAGCTCAATATTAAAATGGATGCGGGCATTCCAGCAGGCCTGGATGGCAAGCCAGCCGCTCTATCCTCTGCTGCGGATCTGGCCAAACTGAATATGGGCCTCTCTTATGATCAGTTTGTTTCAGGGTACAGTCTACTCAAATCCATGAAGCCGATCTCAAGGGCTGTGGACTTTTCTGCACCAACCAAAACTCTTGCAGGATCTGGCGCTGTCGCTGAACAACAATCGCTCGCCATTTCAGGCAATATTTTGAGCGGGGCTGAATTTGATCTCTCGCTCAAGCTACCGGACGGGAGTGCCGACAATCTACATATAGGCCCTCTTAATATTCCCGCAGGCACACGCATTGAAGACAGGCTTGATATTTTCAAATCTGCGATTGCAGCAGATCTCAGCCTCTCATCCAAGTTTAATGGATCATCGGGTCCGCTAGTCCAAGTCAGCCGAAATCTCAATCAACTGGTCTTCTCTTATGCGGGCACATCTTATGCTGATGCGTCTCATTCTTTTGAGGCGAGTTTCACACAAGGCACAACAGGCATTGAGGACGATCTAATCAAGATTGTCGATGTTACGGATGTGCCGCCAGCCTCTGTACAAACTCTGGCGTCTTATTCCGAAGTCCGCTCGGTCTCTTTGAAGGGCGCAGCCAATTCTGTTCTCTCAAGTTATGATAAGCTAAATAGCTATGCGACCAGTGGCTATCTTAAGAAAATCACCCTAACGGATATAGGGGATATTAAGGTCACCGGCTCATTGGCGAATAAAAGCATACCCCTGATTGAAAAAATCGAGGACAAGAAATTCTCGATTTCCGATAAGCCGTTCGCACCCACAAGCTATGCGCAATTCACTCCTGCAGCTGCCGCAAAACTCGCGGCAAGTGTCGATGTGAGCGGCACCTTTGCTGATATCTTAAGCTCTCTTGATGGCATGGCCGCACTCTCAGCCGCAGGTAAATTGCATAGTCTGAATGTTACCGATCTTGCACAGGGAACGATTGAAATTTCAGGCGCGCGGGCGGCAAGTCTGGTGAGCGTGATTTCTAAATTGCCTCAGACATTCAAAGTTAAAGTTAATGGTGATTTGTCATTCGCAGATGCTGCTAAATTGGCTGATCCCGCTATTAAATAGATCGGAAGAGCGTCGTGTA
>CAIVAX010000547.1 GCA_903903935.1 uncultured Hyphomicrobiales bacterium
GATCAAGGTCAAAGGCATTGCGGCCCAGCACGGCATCGATCGGCACCTGACAGCGGCTGGTGCGGTGCAGTTTAGCATAGGGATTGATCGCACGAATGCGGGCTTCGACCTCGCGCAATTCGCCCTCTGTCACCAGATCCATTTTGTTGAGAATGATCACATCGGCAAAGGCAATCTGGTTCTTGGCTTCTGGCGCATCTTTGAGGCGCTCGGAGAGCCATTTGGCATCGGCCACAGTGACGACGGCATCAAGCCAAGCGCGATCTTGCACATCCTGATCGACAAAGAAGGTTTGCGCGACTGGCGCAGGATCAGCCAGACCAGTGGTCTCGACGATAATGGCGTCAAACTTGCCGCGCCGTTTCATCAAGCCTTCGAGAATGCGAATGAGATCGCCGCGCACAGTGCAGCAGATGCAGCCATTGTTCATCTCAAAGACTTCTTCATCGGCACCCACGACAAGATCATTGTCAATGCCGATTTCCCCGAATTCATTGACGATGACGGCGAATTTGCGCCCATGCTGTTCCGACAGAATGCGGTTGAGCAGGGTGGTTTTGCCAGCGCCAAGATAGCCGGTCAGAACGGTAACGGGGACTTTGTCAGACATCCTAAACTCCGTGAGGGCGGCCCCATCAGGGTTTGAGAGCCGCCGTGAATTCCCTAATATTGTTTCGCATCATGTCAATGTAAGACCCTGCCGGGCCTTTTGTTTCAGACAGCGCATCGGAAAAGACTTTTCCGCCGATTTTCGCACCCGATTCCTTGCCAATTCGGCGGATCAGACGATCATCCGAGACATTTTCAAGGAAAACCGCCGGAATCTTCTCCGCTTTGATCTGCCGGATGATCTTCGCAACATCTTGCGCCGTAGCCTCCGCATCGGTGGAGACGCCTTGGGGGGCAATAAAGTCTATATCATAGGCTTTGGCAAAATAGCCAAAAGCATCGTGGGTAGTGATCACGCGCCGCCGCTGGCGAGGAATGGCGCTGATGGCAGCTTTGACCTCTGCCTCCAGACGGCTGAGCTCGCCTAAATAGGCTTGGCTGCGCGCCTCATAGAGTGAGCGAGCGGCAGGATCGGCCTCGATCAAGGCAGCAGTAATAGCTCTGACATAGCTGCTGGCATTGGCGACATCTTGCCAAGCATGAGGATCATAGGGGCCCTGATCGACTGCAGGATAGGCCCCGCCCTTCAAAGAGAGCAATTTTGAACCTTGCGAAGCGATCACCAGGCGGGGCTTGGCTCCGCTGGCAGCAATCAAACGCTCAAACCAACCCTCCAAGCCAAGGCCATTGAGGATAACGAGACGGGCTTGCGCCAAATGGGCCACATCGAGCGGTTTGGGCTGATAGACATGCGCATCGCCATTGGGGCCGACAAGATCGATCACCTCGACATGATCGCCGCCAATCTGGCGGGCAAAATCAGCCAGAATGGAAAAGCTCGCGACAATTTTGATCTTTGGCTCATCACGGCTGCGCGATTGCGCCAAGGCTGGCTGATTCCAAAGCCCGATCGACACACACAGAGCCAGAAAGAGAGAGCGCAGCAATCTCACTCACCCCTCCAAATGCACTGAGCGCCGCAACAGCCAGAGCAGCCCACCTTGCGGGCCAAGCAGCAGCGAGAGAAAATAAAGCACGCCTGCCAGCAGAATGATCGTGGGGCCAGAGGCCAGACCCAGATGATAAGAGGCGATCAAGCCCAAGGCAGAGGCCAAAATGCCAATCACACAGGACACGCCCATCATGGTGCCAACGCTCTGACACCAAAAGCGCGCCGATATGGCTGGCAGCATCAATACGCCAACGGCGAGCAAAGTGCCCATGGCATGAAACCCGCTGATCAGATTGATCACAACCAAACACAGAAACAGCAAATGAACCGGCGCGCCCATGGAACTGATCGTGCGCAAAAACCCCGGATCAACACATTCCAGCACGAGGGGCCGATAGATCACAGCCAGCACCAGAATGGTGAAGGATGAAATCGAAGCCAGCAGAATAAGGGCCGCATCATCCAGCGCCAAGACCGACCCAAAGAGCACATGCAGCAGATCAATATTCGAGCCCTTGAGGGAGACAAGTGTCACACCCAAAGCCAAGGAGATGATGTAGAAGGAGGCTAACGAAGCATCTTCACGCAATTGCGTGTGCCGCGTCACTAAGCCCGCCAAGATGGCCACCAAGCAACCGGCAATCAAGCCACCAAGAGTCATGGCGCTTAAAGACAGGCCGGCAATCAAATAGCCAATGGCAGCGCCGGGCAAAATCGCATGGGCCATAGCATCGCCCACAAGGCTCATGCGGCGCAGCACAAGAAACACGCCCATTGGCCCGGCGCTCAGCGCCAAAACAAAAGACCCAATCAGCGCCCGTCGCATGAAGTCAAATTCAACAAAGGGGGCGAGGATGAGATCATAAAGAGCCGCCATCATGGCCCCCGCTCGCAAAATTCAGCATCACGATCAAAGGCCTCAACCAAGGAACGCGATTGCTGCATAGAGGTCTCGGTGAGCACGTGTTCCGTCTTGCCCCAGGCCACACATTCGCGCGCCAGCAAAAGGGATGTGGGGAAATAATCGCGCACAAGGGCAAGATCATGCAGCACTGCAATAATGGTGCGCTGTTCTCTCCGCCATGCCTCGATCAGGCCGAGCAAATGGCTAATGGTGCGATCATCCACCGCTGCAAAGGGTTCATCCAGCAAGAGCACAGAGGCATCTTGCAAAATCAGCCTGGCAAATAACATGCGCTGCATCTGCCCGCCGGACAAAGTGCCAATGAGACGCTCTTGAAATCCTGCCAGCCCGACACTGTCCAGCGCTGCATCGATCTTTTGTCTTGCGAGACGATCCACGCGGCCAAAGGCGCCCAGCCGACGCCACAGCCCCATTGCCACCAATTCCTGAACTGAAATGGGAAAGGAGCGATCGACATCGGCGCTTTGTGGCAAATAGGCAATGTCCTGCGGCCGCACATTCTGCCAAGCGATTGAGCCCGACAGAGGCTTGATCAGGCCGACAAGCCCTTTGAGCAGAGTTGATTTGCCAGCGCCATTGGGCCCGCATACGGCCACCAACTCGCCTTGTTCAATCTGTCCGGTGAGATGATGCACTGCCGGATGGCGCTCATAGCCCAAAGTCAGATCGTTGAGGTGCACAATCGCAGCCATGATCAGGCGTCCAAGACGAGATAGACGCTGGCCCAGATCACAGCGATCACAACAAGCGCGCCCATCACACGCTGCAGCATGGACAGGCCAAGCAAAGACCACGTCGCGCCTGCTCTTGTCTGCGCGCCCATAGGGGCGTGATCATGCGCATGGCCATGCGTGTGGCTGTGCGTGTGACCGTGCGTATGGCTGTGCCCATGATGATCATGGTCATGATGGGTATCGCTATGCTCTGCGGGCGCAGAGGGTGGGACGGGCGGGGCGGGCATGGGTCATTCAGACGTTATATTATAACGTTTCATTCCTAGCATTGCGGCCCCAGAGGGTCAATCCTGCGGCTCAAGCTCGACTTGGCAAAGCCTCGCTGCTTGGCGGGCTGAAAGGCGGCCCGTCTGCCAGGCGCCATGCACAGTGGAAAAATCATGGGCTGAACAGGCTTCACCGGCAAAGAAGAGGCGCTCCGCCACGGGCGCGGCCAAAATCTGCCTTTGCTGCCAATAGCCGATCTTGGCATGCGAATAAGCGCCCAGTGCGCTGGGATCGCTGGCCCAGCGGCTGGCCTTGATGAGACGCAAACGCGCTTTCATCCCAGAGCCCAAAAGCGCGACCAATTCAGCCTGCGCAAAATCGGCCATGCCGGCCTCGCCCTCCCCTTCAATGTCGCGGGCCAAAGCGCCACCAAAATAAACTTCGATCATAGCGCGGCCAAAGGGGCGCAGATGATAACCAGCTGTGGCACTGCGATCGCGTGATCCTATCAAGCGCGTATCAGGGTCAAATTCCTCAGCGCCCTTGAGCGCAAGAAAGAGCTTATTGGCATAACCCAGCGGCAGATGAGCGGCAGCACTGAGGTGATCAGGCAAAGCAGGGGTAAAGCGAATGACTTCACGCGCCAGAAGATTGGTCGGCAGCGTTACGATGACAGACTGTGTGGTTAAAGTGCCGCGCGCTGTTTCAACGCGCATCACCGCCCCGCTGTGATCGATAGCGGTGACGGGACAGTCATACAAAATGGGCAAAGCGCTTGCGAGATCAGCAAAGAAAGCGCCATAGCCCGAGGGCAAGCGCCAATTGACCTCTGTGTCATGATAGGCATCAAAATCTTTAACCGACAGGCCCTCCAGCTCAACGCCATTCACAAAGCTGGAGACTGTATTGATCATGGCGTTCCAGCGATGATCGGGTTCGAGACAGTCAGCGGCCGGACGGTCAATGGGCGCTTTGGCGGCCTCAGAGACCCGTGCAAAATAAGCCTCCATCGCTGCCCAAGACTCACGCTGTTCGCTCACGGGATAGAGGCTTGCTGGCATAGGCTTTTGCCAGGGCGGGGGTGAGCGATCAATCGTCAAACCCTGCTTTTGCGCAACAGCAACCAGTGGATTGCGATCAGCCGAATGGAGCCAGCCAGCACCCATATCGATGGACCCAAGAGGATCGCTGTAAGTCAAGGCCCGCCCGCCAGGACGATTACGCGCTTCGAGCACGAGAGTGTTGAGAGGGGCAGGCGCAAGAGCATGGGCCGCCGCAACACCAGCAGCGCCCGCACCCACAATAATCACGTCATAATGCGAAGCAAAATTGGCCATAGCCACCCGCTCAAAGGAGAAAGGGCCCTGAAGCGCCTTTTAGCCGCGCAGCGGCTCAACCTTGAGCGCGGCGCGCACAAAATAATAGAGACCGACAAGACCCAGCAGGCCACCCAAAACTTCCACAATCAGACTGACAATGGGCGGCAATTGGAACATACCGCCAATCGCCCAGCCCGCAGCCCAAGACACACCAACCAATTCCGTGCCCACCAGAATGGCGACACTGACGATGGTGATGAGATTTTCGATATGAAGGGGCTTGGTGTCTGCCAATTCAATCTCCGACCTTTGGGGCAATATCCTCAAAGGCCACTATACTATAGCGAGAGGCGGCGCAAGAAGGGCGCTTAAACCGAAGGCGAAATTCGCTCGCCATTGGAATAAAAGCCATGAAACCGGAACCAATCCTCGGCCGAAAGGGCCTCGGGAACGATTGTCTTGAATTCCTCTGGCGTGCCCTTGGGCCCGCCAGCCTCGAAATAGAGGAACATATTGTGCAGATCCTTTAGGAAGAGTCGGCGCAGAAAAATCGGCATAGCTAAACCATATTTCACCGGCACCCCGCCAACCACTTCCAGCGCTTTGGCCACTTGTGACAAATCGCCTTCCCATCCGATCACATCCAGCGAGCGACCCAACCATGTTTCAGGATGAGCGAACATGACAGCCGCAGCGCGGCCAATGTCATAGGTGGCGCAAAATTTCAGCTTCTGCGTGGAGAGAAATTTCAAAGCGCCTTTCTTGAGCGGATTCCAATTTTTGGGATCGTCATAATTTTCAAAAAAGGCCGTTGGCCTGAGAATAGAATAGGGAAGGCCGGACTGGCGCAGATAACCCTCAAGGACC
>CAIVAX010000548.1 GCA_903903935.1 uncultured Hyphomicrobiales bacterium
GCACTTGATCGCCCGCCGCTTTGATGGACTCCCGGATCGCATCACGATTGGCCCAATAGGACTCAATGGTCATATGGATCTGCATGCGCTGCTGATCGGCCAGAATGCGGGCCTGCGCTAATTTTTCTATCGCTTGCCGGGATTGAGCATAACCAACGCCAGCCTCATAAATCGGAACATTGAGCTGAGCCACCACTGAGGCGCTGGTATTAAATTCCCGAGCGACCGCAGAATAATCCTGCGCCCGCGACAAAGTTCCCACCAGATTGAGCGTGGGGAGCAATTGTCCCTTGGCAATTTGGCTGGAGAGCTCCGCAGCTTCGACTGAGAAATTAGCCGCCAATAAAAGCGGATGTTCTTTATCCGCCAGTTTGAGGCTTTCGGGCAAATTTTTTGGAATCAACCCGTCAATAGCCTTGGCGGGCGTCAATTGCTTGGGTGTCTCGCCAATCAATTGCCGATAGACCGCTTGGCTTCCCAACAGACTGGCCCGCGCAACAGCCAGATCACCCCGCCCCTGCGCCAAAGCGCCCTGCGCTTGGGAGACATCGGTGCGGGACACTTCGCCGCGCTCAAGCCGGATTTGCGTGCTGGATAATTGCAGCTCAAGCGCATCAACTGCATCGCTGCGCAACAAGACAATCGAGGAATCCCGCAGCACTTTCATATAGGCCGCAGCTGCCGAGGACAGCACACTGCCCTCAGAATGACGCAATAATTGCTGCGACTGTTTGATCTGATATTCGGCTCGCTCAACGCCATTGAGATCACGAAAGCCGTTAAACAGATTCTGGTTGATGACCAGATTAACGCCGCCCGGATGCGTCTGCGAAGATTGCGAGGCAGAACCCAACGCTAAATGCTGGTTCAAAAAGCCCCAGTTACCTGTCGAATAGATATTGGGGCGAAAGCCGCCTTTGGCAGCAGGTAAGTTTTCATCTGTCGCGCGGACATCAGCTCTTTGTGCGTTCAATTCAGGACTTGTGCGATAGGCCTTGGCCAGAGCGCCACTCATCGTCTCGGCATGCGCAGAACTGACCAGAGTCAGGACGAGCGTCAACAGGCTCACAGCCAAGCCATAGGCTTGCATGAGTGGGGAAGGCTTAGCTGAAATCCGGCTCGCAGGATCGCTCATGCTCTTGTCCCTGCCGTTCAAGGCCCAAATATCCAACGCCACGCGTCCCCTATTATCCCTGCTATCCCGCCCAATCAGACGCTCGATGGCTCAATCGGTTTCATTGCTCCGTAAAGGATTTACGCAGCGAGTTAGCTAAGGGCGAGATAAGATAATTTAAGGCAGTTCGCTCTCCAGCGGCAACGAGAATCTCAGCTGGCATGCCTGGGCGTACACGATTTTTATAAATCTCCGGCATTTCCGCCCGAGAGATAGAAATTATCCCCAGAAAATAGGGCTGCCTTGAGGCCTCATCGATCAAACGGTCACGCGAGACCGATTCCAAACGCCCCAACATGAGTGGGGCTTGGCGATCATGAAACGAGGGGAATTGGATCTCTGCCATCTGCCCCACTTTGATACTATCAATATCGGTGGGAGAGATTTGCGCCTGAATGATCAAAGGCTCATCATCGGGGACAATCTCCAGCAAAGGCTCGCCCGCGCGGACCACCTGACCGATGGTGAAGACTTTGAGATTTTGCACTGTGCCCGTGCGCGGGGCAAAAATATCGACGCGGCGCAGCACGTCATGAGCCACGCGAATGCGCTCTCTCAAATCAGAAATCTTCTGACGAATATCAAGCAGAGAGGACGCAGCATCTTCCTGGAATTTTTGGTTGAGCTGCTGGATCTGCAGTTTGATTTCTTCGGTTGTGCCGCGACCCTTCGCAGCCTCGGCAATCAGACGGCCAATATCACCCTGCAAACGCTCACGTTCGCGTTCAAGCGCAAAGACACGCTGGGCAGCGATCAGCTGACGCGCTTGCAATTCGCGCAGATTGATCAATTCGGTCTGCATGAATTCCAATTGTCTTTCGGCAGCCTGACGCTGAATCTCAATGCCCCCAATCTCGATGGTGATCTGCTTAATGCGCGCCTCGAGCACATTACTTTGATTATTCATGGATTGGCGCCGCTCTTGAAATTGAGCGGCTTCATCGCGCATCAGGGTCTGAAGTTGGAGCTTATCGCTAACATCGGCAAATTCTTTGGGCCATTCAATCTCATTGGCGAGACGGCGCTCGGCAACCAGTCGCGCCTCGATCGCCAAAGCGCTATTGAGCTGATTGCTTTGCAGATCATAATTGGCCTGCGCCTGGATTTTCTGAATGCGAAACAGCGTCTGACCTTCCTGAACGGAATCGCCTTCCTTAATCAGGATTTCATCGATAATGCCGCCTTCATAATGCTGCACAACCTTGCGATTGGTATCAACCGAGACAAAGCCCCCAGCGACGACAGCGCTGTCCAATTTGGCCACAGCCGCCCAACCACCCGCCACACCAAAGGTGAGGATGATGAGAGCATAGCCGCTGACCGCAGCCTTACGCCAATCGGAGGATGCTGACTTATTCATGAGAATAACCTTTGCTCATCAGCTTCGTTCACTCAGCCCTGACGAATTGTTGAAGGATTCGTCTGTTCGGGCTGGCCCTGCACAACTCTTGGTGCAACAAGCTTGCCCAAAACTTCATCTCGCGGACCAAAGCTCTTCACTTGTCCATCAGCCAAGACAAGAATGCGATCAGCAACAGCCAGCGCATTAATCTTATGTGTAATGATGATCAGAGTGACGCCTTCCGCGCGCATGGCCTTGAGGGCTTCCAGCAAAGCCTCTTCGCCGGCCGAATCCAAACTGGCATTGGGTTCATCAAGAACAATCAAACTGGGCGTGCCATAAAGCGCACGGGCCAGACCAATGCGCTGACGCTGACCGCCGGACAGGGACTGACCGCCATCACCGATCTGCGTATTATAGCCATCAGGCATTTGTTGGATCATGGCATGACAGCCCGCCAATGTGGCAGCTTTCAAAATGGCTTCTGAATCGATCTTCTGGAAGCGGGCGATATTTTCCGCAATCGAGCCGGAAAACAATTCCACATCCTGCGGCAGATAACCAATGTGCTGACCCAGTTTTTGTGGATCCCAATGATGCAAATCATTGCCATCCAAGCGAACTGCGCCACGCATCACCGGCCAGATCCCCATGAGGACACGCGCCAGACTGGATTTACCCGCTGCGCTGGGACCAATAATGCCAAGCAATTCACCTGGCGCCAGCGCAAAGTTTACGCCTTGCAACACAAAGTTTTTGGCGCCCGGCGCTGCTGCATAAAGATCTTGCACGTGCAGAGCACCAGTGGGTTTGGGCAGATCCATGCGCTTGGGTGGCAGGCCCACCACTTGAAACAATTCGGACAGACGCCCATAGGCACTGCGCACAGCAACAAAGCCTTTCCAGCTCCCCACAGCAAGCTCGATGGGTTGCAGAGCGCGGCCAATAATAATCGAAGCCGCAATCATCGTGCCCGGTGATGTCTCGCGTTGAATGGCGAGATAAGCACCAACACCCAGAATCACGCTTTGCAAAAACATACGGAAGAACTTTGTACTGGCCAGCACAAGACCAGCGCGATCACTTGCAATGGCTTGCGCATTGATCATCTGCGCATGATTGACACCCCACAGACCGCGCACGGCTGACAACATGCCCATGGCCTGGATGACATCGCTGTTGCGAAACATGGAACTGGCCGCTGTATTGGCCGTATTGGCGGCTTTGGAAGCCTCATTGAGTTGGGCCTTGGTGAGTTTTTCATTGAGCAAGGTCAATAGCAAAGTCACCACCGAGCCACCCAAAGCAATATAGCCAAACCAGGGATGCAAGAGGAAAGAGGCAAAGACGAAGACCGGAAACCAAGGCGCGTCGCATAAAGCAATCAGGCCTGATCCAGTGAAGAATTCACGGACCGTATCCAAATCGCGCAAGCATTGAAAATACACATTGCCGCCGCGCATCATCCGACCCTGATGCACAGAGTCAAACACGCGATTGGCGAGCATTTTGTCAAAGCGCGCGCCCACACGCACAAAGACGCGCGAGCGAAAATTCTCGAGCAGTGCATAGACAAGGATCAAAGCGCCAGCCAGCACCGTCAAGCCGATGAGCGTGGTCACATTGCGGCTGGTGATGACGCGATCATAGATCTGCAACATATAGAGCGGACTGACAAACATCAGCAGATTGATGAAGAAACTGAAAATCGCCACCGTCGTGAAAGCGGGCAAAAGCCGGATCAAACCTGCTTTGACGCTGACAGTGGGTTCATCCTGTTCATTGAGATGGGATGGAGAGCTCGACATGCTGCAAGACCTAATTGGAACCGGACGAACCAAAATGAGAGAAAGCCTAATGTGGGCCAGTATCACTTAAGACAATCAACCCGCACCATCTCAGATATGTGCGACGCAGAGTGTCGGCACAAGACTTAAAACGACCAAACTGGGTCAGACAATCTTAACGATGAGTCTGAATTCAAATAGAGAGGCTAACTTTTGTTTACAAGGGTGAACAAGATAAAACAAGCATTTAACCATAAAAGCCCCCAGCCCTGTTGCCGCCAGCCAAATGTGCTTTCCTGCATATCTACTAATCCAATTTCCCAAAAGCCAAATCTTCTACTATATCGTAAAACTTCATAACGAGCCCCCTGACCGCATGCCCCCCCTAGTCCAAAGGCTGACCAGCCTGTCGAATGGCACAACCATATTGGCGCTCGCCATCGCGAACGCACTTATTTGGCTTGTCCTACCCCTCACTCTGGAGAGCGGCTTGCGGCTGGATGTGGCAGAAGCCGTCGCCTTCGGGCCGGAGTTTCTCCTCACCTATCCCAAACACCCCCCCCTGTCCTTTTGGCTGACGGCACTGGCCAGCGAAACCGGACCACTCCGCTATCTTATTGTTTCTGCTTTAGGTCCTTTATTTGCCAGCCTTGCCCATTATAGTCTGGCGCGGCTGGCTGTGCGGATGTTCTCGCCCCAGGCGGGCCTTTTGGTCATGCTTTTGGGCGTCACCTCGTCCTTTGCCACTTATCTGGCCATTCAGTTTAATCATAATGTCGCGCTCATGCCCTTTTGGGCGCTGACCATTGGGCTGGCCTATGCGGCTTTTGAAACCAACCGCCTGCGCGATTGGGCCCTTCTGGGGCTGATCGTAGGATTGGGTGTCTGGGCCAAATATGCCATCGCCCTGCTCTGCCTGCCGCTGCTGCTGGCCTTTGTCATTGTGCCGCACTGGCGCGCCCATTTGCGCAGCTTTGGGCCCTATCTGAGTTTCATCCTCTTTGTGATGATCACCGCGCCGCATTTTGTCGCGGCGTTCAAACAGGGCGGCGGCACCTTCGCTTATGCGGTGCGCGTCTATAATGATAATTTCATGATGCGCCTGCAAAGCGCTTTGCTGATCACTTATGTGACTGTGCTCGCCAATCTGCTCATCATGCTCATTGTCGGCTGGGGGCTTGGCTTTCGCGCCATGCTCTCCTCGGCTCGCGCGCTCGTGACTGCTGCGATCAATAGCGAGCGATTGGCAATCTACACCACTCTGGTCGCCTTTGGCCCCGTGCTCATCATCTTTTACGCCGCTTTCTTTGGCGTGCGCTCGCGCGCTTTATGGATTACGCCAATCTCGCTGGGTTTTATTCTCTTCTGGGCGCATGTCTATTGGCTGGCCCTCACTACGCCCCAAGCTGCAGAGCTGAAATTAAACCGCCTCTATTCGGGCGCTGCCGCTATTTTCTCCTTGCACATTCTCTCTTATCTTTTGGTGCGATTGGTGCTGCCCGTGCAGACAGATGTGCGATATCCCGAGATCGATGCCCGCCGTCTGACCCAATTGGCGCAGAATTATTGGCGCGAACATAATGACAGACCACTGCGCAATCTCATCATTCTGGGCAATCAACGCTCCTTGCAAGCGGTTGGCACCATTGCGTTCAATTTGGATCGCCATGTGCTGGTGCGCTATGTGCAATCCCTGCCCTATGTAAGCAAAAACACACTCAACAGATTCCGCCGCGATGGCGCCTTGGTTGTTGCGGTCAAACGTCCCAATGATGAGATTAATCTGGATCAGGATTTGGGCCCACTCACCCTCTCGCACCTTATGAGCCAGACCATTCCCCATACGCGCGGCCATGATCCGCAAACGCAGGCCATTTTTGGCACAGCACGCTGAGCATAGTCAGGCGCTCAGCCCCGTCTTAGAACTTCTCACCCAGATCGGAGAGAGCATTTCCCACCGTCAGCGTGACGGCATCAGCCGCATCAATCAATGTTGCTTGCGAGAGATGCGAATAGCGTTGCGTGGTGGATATTTGCGTATGCCCGAGAATCTTTTGCACTTCATAGATCGAGCGCCCGGCATTGATCAGGAAAGAGGCGAAGGAATGGCGCAGATCATGAATGCGCACATCGGCAAGACCAACGGAAGTGCGCGCCGTATTCCACGCCTGAAAGACCGACACAAAGGGCCGCAATGTTTTGGGATTGGGCAGATAATAGGGGCAACCTTCAAACCGCGGTACGCTCTCAATTAACTCAAACGCCGCTTTCGACAAAGGCACGTGGCGCGCGCGGCCTGATTTAGTTTTTGGAATGCGCCAATCGCGCCGCGCCAGATCAAAATCGGCCCAGCATGCATCCAAGACCTCGCGCTTTCGAGCGCCCGTCAAAATCAGCATGGAAATGATAAAGCGCAATTGCTGATTGGGGCTTTCCACCACTGCGTGATAGAGTCGCCCCGTTTCCTCGGTGCTGAGATAGCGCTCGC
>CAIVAX010000549.1 GCA_903903935.1 uncultured Hyphomicrobiales bacterium
GCATGAAAGCGTGCTCTCGGCCTATGATCGAGTGATCCACGTTTAAGGAGCGCAAGCATCCATGGCCATTCTCGTTGATACGCTGAACAAGGATAAGCGCCGCACCTCTCAAGCTCGCCATCCCGAGAAAGAGCATAAGCCCGATCAAGCTGTGTTGCGCAAACCCGATTGGATCCGCGTCAAAGCACCCGGCTCGGCGCAATGGGCTGCAACGCGCGCCATTGTGAAAGAGCATAAGCTGGTCACTGTATGTGAAGAGGCAGGCTGTCCCAATATTGGTGAATGCTGGGAGAAGAAACACGCCACATTCATGATCATGGGTGACACCTGCACAAGGGCCTGCGCGTTTTGCAATGTCAAAACCGGCCTGCCTGAGAAGCTTGATCCGCATGAGCCTGCGCATATTGCTGACTCTGTGGCGAAGCTCGGCCTATCTCATGTTGTGATCACATCGGTGGATCGCGATGATTTGAATGATGGCGGCGCTGATCATTTTGCCCAAGTGATCCATGCTATTCGTGCGCAATCACCAAACACAACGATTGAGATTTTGACGCCCGATTTTTTGCGCAAGCCAGGTGCGTTGGAAATTGTGGTGGCGGCGCGGCCCGATGTGTTCAACCATAATCTGGAAACTGTGCCCTCCAACTATCTGACTGTGCGGCCGGGCGCGCGTTATTTCCATTCCATCCGTCTGTTGCAACAGGTCAAGGAATTGGATCCGACAATCTTCACCAAATCGGGGATTATGGTTGGGCTGGGTGAAGAGCGTAATGAAGTGCTGCAATTGATGGATGATCTGCGCTCGGCAGATGTCGACTTTCTCACCATTGGTCAATATTTGCAGCCTACCAAAAAGCATCACAAGATTGAGCGCTTTGTCACGCCCGATGAATTCAAAGCCTATGAGAGCATAGCTTTGACCAAAGGATTTTTGCTCGTCTCCTCCTCACCTTTGACGCGCTCGTCGCATCATGCGGGCGAAGATTTTGCCAAATTAAAAGCAGCTCGCTTGGCCCGCATGGCTGGCCCGGCCTGAGGAGCGCTGCACAATGCCCTCCTTTCGCAATCAGAGATTGGTCAATCACAGCGCGCAAGACATGTTTGATCTTGTCGCAGATGTCGAAACCTATCCTGACTTCCTGCCCCTGTGCACGGGTCTGCGCATTCGCAAGCGTCAACAGGATCAACAGGGGCGCGAGGTACTGATTGCCGATATGTCGGTGGGCTATAAGGCCATTCGCGAGACCTTCACCAGCAAAGTGACGCTCGATCGCAGCAAAAAAGAAATTCTGGTTGAATATGTCGATGGGCCCTTTGAGCGTCTGATCAATCGCTGGACCTTTAGCGATGAGGCAGAACCTCAAGAAGGCAAACGCACCAAATCGCGGGTGGATTTATTTATCGATTATGAATTTCGCAATCGCATGCTCGGCATGCTCATGGGCGTCATGTTTGACAGCGCCTTTCGCAAATTTGCTGAAGCCTTCGAGCAAAGAGCGGATGTGATCTATAGGATCAAAAAAAATCAAAATCAGATTATGAGCTGATCCGCATTAAGTGCGTGCGACCGCACAATAGCTCTTGGCCAATATCAGAGTTGCCAGCAAAGAAAGCAAAGGCTTTGATGTCGGCAATCGACAAGATCAAGCCATCGAACAGAACAATTATTATATAGAGATAAACAAACCGCTCTCGTTTGAAGGCGACATCTTTTTCTTCCAATCGCTTTTGAATTTCTAGATAAGCCTCATCCAGCTTTCTAGGTGGTGATGGCAGCGTCAATGAGGGGGTGTGATTGAGAGATGAGTTGCTTTCTGAGGCTATATTCTGCGTGGATGTCGTCATTTGGGATGAGTATCCCCTTGATGCCAGGAATATAGTTTTTTGCCCAGGCACCGCCTTCCCAATGAGTCAGCTCAATGACTGCGCCCGGGCGGCTGGTTTTTAAGGAATCGTAAATCTGCTCGAGGGCACGCGCGCGGGAATCATTGGGTTTGAATTGACGGGCGTCTAAAAATACATCTTTCACAGGCGCCGAGCCAAAGGCTTTGAGTTTGTGATAGAGCGGGGCAATGACAGGACCGAGATCCCAAGCTTCAAAATTGGCATCCACAAGCTGGAGGCCATTGTTTGTTCCCATATAATCCATCTGCGCAAGATAAATGAGTTTGTGCAGATGTAGATTGGATAAGGACCATCCGCTGTAAGCACATAAATGTTTAGCAACACTGTCTAAACGAGCTGGCATGGGCGGCGCCACTTGAAAGGACTTGAAACGAAATTGAACCCCAATGATAGCATGAGACTGGAAAGCGGCTATTCAAAATCTGATGTGATGATCAATTCAGCCCATTTCTTGTCAGCAGCATCAGCGCTGGATCACTCCCCTCACTTAAATGTCTCTTGGAAAATTTTGTCCCAAATGGGGAGTTTTTCATCGAGCTTTTCGGGCGTGTAGAAGACGCCTTTAAAGTCTGTTCCATTTGGCAGAAGGCTGGGATCAAGCGGCAGCACTTTGGGATTGGCGGGCACATAGCCATTGTCGCGATAAATGGTCTGGCCTTCGGGCGAGACGAGGAATTCAGCCAGCAGC
This sequence comes from uncultured Hyphomicrobiales bacterium, assembly GCA_903903935.1. GTDB lineage: Bacteria > Pseudomonadota > Alphaproteobacteria > Rhizobiales > Beijerinckiaceae > Terripilifer. The sequence goes on from CAIVAX010000549.1 coordinate 2,597, forward strand.
TTGGCAGCATTGGGATGGGGCGCTTTGGCCGAGACAGAAATATTGCCGGAATTGACCATTGTAGGCGACATGGGGAGCCATTTGACGGGCGCGCCTTGCTTGGCCGAGATCGATGCATGGTGATTGTTGATTTGCAGCGCGATGGCATATTCACCGGCAATCACATTATCGAGCACTTGCCGGCTCGCGACGGGCAGATTGACAACTTGGTTTTGCGCCAGCTTGCGCAAATACTCCATGCCCTTGGCCTCGCCATAGGTATCAAGGACAATGCCAACAAAGCCTGAGCCCGATGTGCTCGAGCCCGCCGAGCTCCAGGCCATTTTGCCTTTCCATTTGGGATTGAGCAGATCTTCCCAGTTTTTGGGCTCTTCACCGGGTTTGACGAGATCGGTGTTTACGCCAGCAACCGACATAGCAATATAGGTCGCTGTCCAATAGCCATTGGGATCGACCCGCTCAGGCGGATAGGATTTGGCTTCATCGGGCAGCCATTTGAGTACGACATCTTTTTCATGTTCGAGCGTGGCAACAGTGGAGAGGCCATCGAACACATCACAAGCCACGCGGCCAGCCTTCACTTCATTGAGGACGCGCAAGATCACATCGCCCGTATTGCCGCGCACATAATTGATCTTTACTCCATATTTCTTCTCGAAGACATTTTGCACCGGCACGACCAATTGATTGACAATCTGGGTCGTGTACCAAGTGACTTGGCCCTCCTTTTTGGCGGCCTCAATGATCTCTTGCGACACGGCAAGGGCAGGGGTGCTTGTGGCCAGCGCAAGAAGCACCGAGACAGACAGGCAGAGTGAAGAACAGCGCATCCGGTTTCCTCGTTTATTTTGGTCTCTTATTTATGGGCTCAATCTAGCGCCATCATCCGCCACTGGCCAGAGGGCAAGAGGAGGATAAAAGAAAGGAACAAGTATTGAATAAAATCCTATGTTTGTTAGTCTTTACTTTAAACAGATAGTCTGAGTCGTGATTTAAGCTGATTTCATTTCTTTGAGTATTACTTTTAAAGGATAGATCAAATTATTGATCATACTGGAATAATAGTCAGAGATTATAGTTTAAGTCGTGATTTTTATCTCTCCACCCTAGGGGCGATTAGCTATGAGCTGATGTACGAAATCCCCGCCAGTGTGACCGGCCTTACCGATGTGGCGGGATTTGGGGAAGCAGGCAAGCCTGATTTCTGGATCAGCAAAGGGTCGTCCAACAAGCCCCCCACTCACATTGCCTTTCGGGTGACCTCACGGGCCTTGGTGGATGCCTTTTATCATGCGGCCATCAAGGCTGGGGGACGGGATAATGGTCCGCCCGGCCTGAGGCCGCATTATCATCCCGATTATTATGGGGCCTTTGTGCTCGATCCCGATGGCTATAATATTGAAGCGGTCTGCCACGAGGCTGTGGGCACATAGACGGAACACCTTCATCAGACCCAAGCGCAAGGACCTGACAGATCAGGCTGATCCAGCCTTTTCACTCACGCCCTTGTGCAACATGTGCAGAGCCTGTTCGAGCGCAGCCCATCTGACCCCTGTTCGGCCCAGCTCACCAAAGCGCCGTTCCAGAGGCTGTGTTGGCTGACCGCGCGCAGCCAAAGCAAAATGGACTAGCCCCACCGGCTTTTGCGGCGAGCTGCCGCCGGGGCCAGCTATGCCGGTGATGGCAAGGGCGAGATCAGCGCGTGAATGGGACAGAGCGCCTTCGGCCATAGATATTGCGACGGCGGCGCTGACCGCGCCATGCGTCTCAAGCAAAGACAGGGGCACGCCCAACATATCCTGTTTGGCCTGATTGGAATAAGTGACAAAACCCCGATCTAACACAGCCGAAGAGCCCGGCACTTGGGTCAAGAGACCTGCGACAAGACCGCCCGTGCAGGATTCCGCCAAAGCCAGGGTGAGCCCTTTGGCTACAGCCGCCTGAATGAGGTCCCGCGCGCTCTGCTCAAGCGCGGCGCCAAATTGAAAGAGGCCTTGCATCTCGCTCATGGAACTGACCTCATTGAGATTGATGAAGGGTCACGCAGTGAGGGGAGAAGAGGGCAGGCGGATCGTCGCCAGAGCCATTGCGGCAATCCCTTCTTTGCGACCGGTAAAGCCCAATTGTTCCGTCGTGGTCGCCTTGACCGAAATGCGATCGAGAGGAAGTGCGCAAATCTGCGCAATCTGGGCCCTGATGGTCTCGCGGTGCGGGCTGATTTTGGGTGCTTCGCAGATAATGGTCACATCCAAATGGGCGACCAATCCCTGTCTGAGCACCACACGGAGCAGGGCGTCTTTGAGGAATATGTCAGAGCGGGCACCCTTCCATTGCGGATCGGAAGGAGGGAAGTGCTGGCCAATATCGCCATCCCCCAAAGCTCCCAAAATGGCATCGGTGAGTGCATGCAACACCACATCGGCATCGGAATGACCGACCATAGCGCGACCATGGGGGATTTTGACGCCGCCCAGCCAGACATGATCTCCCTCGCCAAAGGCATGGACATCAAAGCCCTGTCCGATGCGGATGTCCGCTCTTTGGTTCAAAAGCTGGCTCTCGGCGCGGGCGAAGTCTTCGGCAGTTGTGAGCTTCATATTATCAGCCTCTCCTTCGCAGACATGGACCGGATGCCCCGCCCATTGCAAGACCGCCGCATCATCGGGAAAGTCATCATGCCCCGCTGCAAAAGCCTGCTGATGCGCAGAGCTGATCAGATCAAAGGCAAAGGCCTGCGGGGTCTGGATCCGGCGTAATTGAGCCCGGTCAATTTCCTCCAAGAGGCGACCATCGGGGTCAATCCGCTTGACCGCATCAAAAATAGTCAAACATGGTATAATTGCATTATAATTCAATAAATTCGATATAAATCTTGAAGTTAATGTTGAGGTTAAAAAAGGCCTAGCAACATCATGAATTAAAACGTATTTTGCATCCTTGCAAAGAGCGCCTATCGCGGCCAATCCAGCCCTCACACTAGCCTGTCGACTGGCTCCTCCCGCCACCCAGGGCAAAAGATTTGGCGGATGGGGAAGGCTGGCAATCACCTGCTCATAGAGCTCGGCATCATCGGGATGGATGACGAGCTGAACCCTGCAACCGGGCAGAGCGGCACGGACTGCATCCAGCGTCCAAGCCATGACAGGACGGCCCAGCAGGTTTTGATATTGCTTTGGCAAATCTCCGCCTGCCCGCAGACCTCGCCCGGCAGCCACCAGCAGAACAATCACACCCATCGTATAAGTCATTTGAGAATCCATTTCACCTTGGCAGATTTGCTGGCTTTTGTGTCTTCGTCAAATATCCATCTTTGCGCAGCGCACAAAAGTGATTATGATATAGGCGTGTTTCAAGCTGCCCAAAATACAGGCAGATCGCAATTGAAGCTTGGCGCTTTCAATTTGTCCGGTCGCGCCTTCCTTGCCCCCATGTCAGGCGTCACTGATGTGGGTATGCGCAAGATTGCGCTGCGCTTTGGGGCGAGCCTTGTGGTCTCGGAAATGGTCGCCTCGGATTCCTTTGTGAAAGGCGATCAGGAATCGCTGATCCGCGCCGAAGGGGCGGGGATTGATATGCATGTTGTTCAATTGGCGGGACGTGATCCCCATTGGATGGCACAGGCGGCCCGTTTGGCTCAGGACAATGGCGCGGCCGTCATCGACATTAATATGGGCTGCCCGGCCAAAAAGGTGACGGGCGGCTATGCGGGCTCAGCCCTGATGCGCGATCTGGATCTGGCGCTTCGGCTCATCGATGCCATTGTGGCGGCGGTGACCGTTCCCGTCACCCTCAAGACACGTCTGGGCTGGGATGAGAATAGTCTGAATGCGGTCGAGCTCGCACGGCGTGCCGAGGCCGCTGGCATTCAATTGCTCACCATTCATGGCCGCACGCGCTGCCAATTCTACAAGGGCAAAGCCGATTGGTCGGCAATCCGCCCCATCAAAGAGGCGGTCTCCATTCCTGTCATTGCCAATGGCGATTGCCAGTCCCTCGAGGATGCCGAGCAGATGTTGGCGCAGACAGGAGCCGATGGGGTGATGATTGGCCGCGCCGCTTTGGGCCGACCCTGGCTGGTGGGTGACATTGCCGATGGGCTGGAGGGGCGCAGCCCAACCCTGCGCTCAGCGCAAGACTACCGCGAAGCGGCGTTAGAACATTATGAGAGTTTGCTTGACCAATTTGGTACCGCCTCTGGCGTGCGCCATGCCCGCAAACATCTTGCTGCTTATGTCGAGCATTATGGCGATCAGGACTTATCAGACCAAGAGCGCTTGGATTTGCTCACAACGACCGACCCAGCCCGAGCAAGATTGCTCCTGCAAGCCATTTTTGATCGCTCCAGATTATTGAATGCCGCCTGAGAAAGCACCTATGACCTCTGCTCTCACAACTGACAGTCCTGCCTCCAATGATGCCCATGGTGTCTTGTCGGAAATTGTCCAAGTTCTTCCTCATCCCATCCTCACCATAGGACCACAGGGGCAGATCCTCGATGTGAATGATGCCTGCGAGGCCTTTTTTGAGGTCAGTATCAGATTGCTGAAACGGCAAAATATTAGCGATCTCTTGCCGTTCGGATCATCCATTCTCAATCTTGTCGATCAGGTGCGCGCCACCCAAACCCCGGTCAATGAATATCGCATCGATGTGGGCTCGCCCCGTTTTGAAGCTGATCGGGTGGTGGATATCAATGTTGCGCCCCTCGCTTCAAATGCACAAATAATAGTCATTATGATGCAGGAACGAACAATTGCGGATAAAATGGACAGGCAGTTGACCCATCGCGGAGCAGCCCGATCGGTCACAGCCTTGGCCGCAATGTTGGCGCATGAGATTAAAAATCCGCTCTCAGGCATTCGCGGGGCGGCCCAATTGCTCGAGCCGGGACTGGATGATGGGGACAGAGCCCTGACGCGTTTGATCTGTGAGGAGACGGACAGGATCGTCAAACTTGTCGATCGGATGGAGCAATTTTCCGATGAGCGTCCCATTGAACGCGAATGCGTCAATATCCATTCCGTCATGGATCACGTCAAACGCATTGCGCTTGCCGGTTTTGCCCGTCATATCCGCTTTATTGAGAGCTATGATCCCTCTTTGCCCCCTGTCTCGGGTAATCGCGACCAGCTCATCCAAGTCTTTCTCAATCTTATCAAAAATGCTGCTGAAGCCATTGGTCCCGATGCGATTGATGGCGAGATCGAATTGACCACGGCCTTTCGTCCGGGCGTGCGTTTGCGCACCCCGGGATCGAGCGAGCCCACACGACTGCCCTTGGAATTTTGCGTGCGGGATAATGGGCCCGGAATCCAGTCTGACATCATCGAACATTTGTTCGATCCCTTCGTCACCAGCAAATCTTCTGGAACTGGCCTCGGTCTTGCACTTGTGGCTAAGATCATCGGCGATCATGGCGGGATCATAGAACCTGAATCCCATGCGCGCCGGACGACATTTCGGGTTTTGCTACCCATGCATGTCGCATCTGCCAGCCGTCCGGCTGGAAGTGCGCCTCCAAAGTAGCAAGACCAACAACAGGAGACAGGTCTAAATGGCGACAGGAAGCATTCTGGTTGCTGATGATGACGATGCCATTCGCACGGTTTTGAGTCAGGCCTTGTCGCGCGCAGGCTATGAGGTCAGGATCACCAGCAATGCCGCTACACTTTGGCGCTGGGTGCAATCGGGCGAAGGTGATCTGGTGATCACCGATGTCGTGATGCCGGATGAAAATGCCTTTGATTTGCTCCCCCGTATCAAAAAACTGCGCCCTGAACTGCCCATTATCGTGATGAGTGCGCAAAACACCTTCATGACCGCGATCAAGGCTTCCGAACGCGGGGCTTATGATTATTTGCCCAAGCCCTTTGACCTGAAGGATCTTGTCTCCATCGTCGGGCGCGCCCTGAGCGAGCCCAAGAGCAAGCCAGCGCCTGAAGTTGTAGAAGAAATGGAAGGCATGCCGTTGGTTGGGCGCTCAACCGCCATGCAGGAGATTTATCGCACGCTGGCGCGCCTGATGCAGACGGATCTGACTGTGATGATCAATGGCGAGTCCGGCACGGGCAAGGAATTGGTCGCCCGCGCTTTGCATGATTATGGCAAGCGCCGCTCAGGTCCCTTTGTCGCGATCAATATGGCGGCCATTCCGCGCGATTTGATCGAGAGCGAATTATTCGGCCATGAGAAGGGCTCGTTTACAGGTGCGGCCGCCCGCTCGGCGGACGCTTTGAGCAGGCCGAAGGCGGCACGCTCTTTTTAGATGAGATTGGCGATATGCCCATGGAGGCGCAGACACGCTTATTGCGTGTCTTGCAGCAGGGCGAATATACAACTGTTGGCGGTCGCACGACGATCAAGACCAATGTGCGCATTGTCGCCGCGACGAATAAGGATCTGCGGATCTTGATTCAGCAGGGCCTGTTTCGCGAAGATTTGTTCTTCCGTCTCAATGTTGTGCCCATTCGCCTGCCACCTTTGCGCGAACGGGCTGAGGATATTCCCGATCTGGTTCGCCATTTCTTCAAGCTGGCGGTGGAAGAGGGGCTACCGCAGAAACATATGGATGCGACCGCGCTGGAGCGGCTCAAGCGCTATCGCTGGCCGGGCAATATTCGCGAATTGGAAAATCTGATCCGCCGTTTAGCCGCGCTCTATCCTCAAGAGATGATCACAGATTCTTTGGTGGAGACGGAAATTGGCATGGAGGCACCCGCCTTCATTCCCAAACCCGCCCATAGCATGGCTGAGGCAGGGACTGATCCAGTGGGCGAAGGCAGTCACGAGTCACTGTCTTTGGCTGTTGAACATCATATGTCGCGTATTTTCAAAGACGATGGCGATGACCTGCCGCCCCCCGGTCTCTATCATCGGGTACTGCGGGAGATTGAATATCCGCTGATTTCAGCGGCTCTTGCGGCCACGCGGGGCAATCAGATCAAGGCAGCTGAATTGCTGGGCCTTAATCGCAATACTTTACGCAAAAAGATCCGCGATCTTGATGTCCGGCTGATGCGCTCACCGCGCTGATCTTCACTGGCCCATCTGTTTCATATTGGCAACAATGTTGCTTTTTGGCAACGGATGGGGCATGGTCTGCCCATTGGCACACTCTGTCTCGGGCTTTCCCTTTGAGTCTGATCAGTCTGGTCGCCACCATCTGCGCCGGATCAAAGACTTTATGACAGGGCCTGCCAGTAAGACGTCTTTGGATCCCAAGGGGGACATTTCTGGCCCAGCGCCTGACGTCACTTCCGCGCAGATTGCTGACAAGCCGCATTTCTCTCGCAGGTTGAGTCATAAATTAGGCCCCTATGTCGTGATTTTGGCCGTGGTGAGCGCCATTTTCACTTTGCTGGTCATGTCGGGGTTCACACCCATTGAGCCAGCCGCTTCGACCATTACCATTCTCTTTGGCGCCAATCTGCTGATGATCTCGGCTTTGCTGGGTCTATTGGTCATCGAGATCTGGACCCTGGTTGCCGAGGTGCGGGCGCGGGCGGCGGGCGC
>CAIVAX010000550.1 GCA_903903935.1 uncultured Hyphomicrobiales bacterium
AGACTTGTTCAGTTTCCCCCAATATTCACACCCATGCACATTGAAACTGAGATAAATCGGATTCCCTCCGGATTTGGGATACTTATCAACCGGCTGAGACGATTTGGATCGAAAAGTGAAAAATAGACGTTTTTATCAACCCCTATGCACGATTTGTGCACATGAGAGTCTTTGTTCATGGTGACGCGTAGTTATTTCCATCTTCATCTCATTTCTGATGCAACCGGCGAGACTTTGATTGCGGTGAGCCGAGCTGTGGCAGCTCAATATCAAGGCGCGGCGTCAATTGAGCACGTCTATCCTTTGATCAGGACAAGAAGCCAATTGGATAAAGCAATTGCTGAAATAGAGACGGCTCCCGGCATTGTTTTGTACACTTTGGTCGACAAGGAGTTTTCAGAGGCGTTAGAAAGGACATGCCGTGAAATTGGCAGTCCGTGCCTGTCTGTTTTGCAGCCTATCTTTGATGTGTTTGAATCTTATCTTGGCACAGCGTCCCTTTCTCGGCCTGGTGCTCAGCATATTTTGAACGCGGATTACTTCAAACGTATTGATGCACTCAATTTTACGATGATGCATGATGATGGACAATTGCCCGAAAATCTCGAACAAGCTGATGTGATTTTACTGGGCGTTAGCCGAACCTCAAAAACACCGACCAGCATTTATCTGGCCAATCGCGGCATTAAAACAGCCAATATTCCCTTGGTCCCCAATGTTCCTCTTCCCTCGATTATTTTAAATCTTCAAAATCCGCTCATCGTTGGGCTTCTGGCTTCTCCAGAGCGGATTGTTCAAATAAGACAAAATAGATTGCTAGCATTGAATGTTGATCAAGAAACACCTTATGTTGATCGTAGCTCCGTGGCCGAAGAGATCGCACATTCGAAAAGGCTATTTGCTGAAAAAGGCTGGCCTGTCATTGATGTGACCAGACGATCCATTGAAGAAACTGCCGCTGCGATTATTGATTATTATAAGGCTCATAAAGCCAAACTAAGCACTCAAATTTGATGATGCCTTCGATTTTTAACGCCCCGCTGATATTGGCGTCAAAAAGCACTGCACGACAGGCGCTTTTGAAGAACGCCGGCTTTTCATTCGCGATCCAATCGGCGGATCTTGATGAAGCGCAAATGATCAGCGGACTCACGCACCAAAAAATAGCTGCAGATGAGATTGCGCTTAATCTTGCAATCAGCAAAGCAAAGCATGTGTCAAAGCAGAACCCCCAAATTTATACTCTTGGTGGCGATCAGCTATTAATTTGCGAGGATCAGATCTATTCAAAACCTGAACATCGGCCAGCTGCGATTGAACAATTGCTGCAGCTGAGTGGGCGCAAACATGAGCTCTATTCGGCAGCAGCTTTAATTCTGAATGAGGAGATCATAATCACGGCCCTGTCTAAGGCTAGACTAACTTTAAGAAAAATGAGCCGTCAACAAATTGAACATTATCTCGATCTTGCTGGGTCAGATGTTCTTCAATGTGTCGGCTCTTATCAGCTTGAGGGCGCCGGTATCCATCTTTTTGATCATATTGAGGGGGATTATTGGACCATACTAGGTCTTCCCTTATTAGAACTAAGCCGTAAAATGAGAGAGCTAAACCTGCTCGCTGTGTGAAAAGTGAGATTTCAATGCTTATCTTGGGTCTGACCGGTTCGATTGGAATGGGTAAATCGACCACAGCGAATATGTTCCGAGACTTAGGCATTGATGTCTATGATTCTG
>CAIVAX010000551.1 GCA_903903935.1 uncultured Hyphomicrobiales bacterium
CAATAAGATTTCGCTTGTTTTGGGCGGTCCCGGCCGCATGATCGCCTAGTGATCACCAGACCAAGAGATGGAGGAGGAAGATTTGGAACAGACATTGGTCGCAGAGTGGTCTCAGCATAAGCCGATCATTCGGGCTGAACAGGTCGACCATTATTATGAAGGTCAGAATGGCTGGATCCATGCGCTCAGCGATGTGAATTTAGAAATTCCACGCAAGGAATTTTTATGCGTCATCGGACCCAGCGGCTGCGGCAAAAGCACATTTCTCAAAATCGTCGCCGGCTTGATCAAACCCAGCTCCGGCACAGTTTTGCTCAACGATGCACCCATCTCAGGCCCGGGACCAGACCGCGGCATTGTCTTTCAAGAGCCAGCGCTCTTTGCTTGGCGCACCGTTCTTGAGAATGTTGAATTTGGTCTGCAGATGCAAAAAATTCCCAAGGCTGAAACACGCAAGCGGGCGCAGGCCATTTTAGAGATCGTTGGTCTTGGGCATGTCATCAATTTATATCCCTACCAGCTCTCGGGCGGCATGCGCCATCGTGTCGCAGTGGCGCGGGCTTGGGCCCTGCCAAATGCGGATCTGTTATTAATGGACGAGCCCTTTTCAGCCATTGACGCGATCAATCGCATGACCCTGCAAGATTATCTCATCGACACATGGATGCAGGAAAAGCGCACCGTCCTCTATGTCACGCATGATATAGATGAAGCGGTTTATCTCGCTGATCGGATTTTGCTGATGCGGCCATCCCCGGGGCGAATCGGGCGCTACTTTCAGGTGGACATGCCGCGCAAACGCGATCGCAATAGTCCGGAATTTAACGCTCTTAAAAATCTCATTACTGAAGAAATGCACAAATCGGCGGATCCTTCTGAAGATCTGAGAGACTCTGTCGTGGAGACGGCCAAATGACCACGCAAGACGCCCCCTATCTGCCCGTCCGCTCCGCAATCCCCAAAACAATTGCAATCAAAGGCGCGCGAACAGCCGAAGATTTTGCGCATTATGATAAGTCCAAAAAGCGCAAGCTGATGGCGCGAAAAGCGATCCGCGGTACACTGGGCATATTGGGCCTGCTCATCGCTTGGCATTTAATGTCCGTGGCCTATGACCTGCAATTGATCTTGCCAACCCCATGGGCTGTGCTGCGCCGTGTGGCGGGCATGTTGATGATGGACACTAACCGCTGGCTTTATGGCCCCGATGTTTACACGCATCTGGCCGTGAGTTTTCAGCGCGCGATGATTGGCTTTGGCCTTGCTGCGATCTTGGCCATTCCCTTGGGCCTATTGATTGGGCGCATCACCAGTGTGCGAGAATTTGTTCAGCCGATTATTACAGCCTTCTATCCCGTACCGGGTATTGCCTGGATTCCTCTGGCGATCTTATGGTTTGGCCTCTCCGACAAGGCTGTCATCTTTGTAGTCTTTATGACCGCCTTCTTCCCGCTTTATTACAGCACGGAAGCGGGCGCGCGGCAGATCAATCCCATCCTCATCGATGCAGGCAGTTGCTTTGGCGCAAAAGGCTTGAGCATGTTTTATTATGTCGTTCTGCCAGCGACCGTGCCGCATATCACAACCGGCATGCGCATCGCACTTGGCGGGGCCTGGCGCATGATTGTGGCGGGCGAAATGCTCGCCTCATCGCAGGGTATTGGCTATATGTTGATGGAAGCGCGCTTCCATTTCCGTGCCGTGGATCTCATGACAGCAATGATTCTCATCAGCATCATTGGCTATCTGACAGAACTTCTCATCGTTCGCATCATTGAAAAGCGCACCGTCGAGAAGTGGGAAGTCAAAACGACGTAATTCAAAGCTCAAAAATAACAATTGGGAGGATATTATGAACTTTCTCGCTCCAGCAGCCCTATCCTTAGTGATGGCAATCGGCTCCATGGCCGGTGCACTGGCACAAGATGCCATTCCTGTTCGGATCGGCTGGCTGAAAGCAAGCCTGACGACTATTGCGCAGCCCATTGCCGAGCAAGAAGGCCTTTATGCCAAGCGCGGCCTGGCCGCCCGCGTCACGGCTGTAACCTCTGGCAATAATGCCACTGGCATCGAATCCCTCTTGCGTGGCGATTATGATGTTTATTTTGGCGCCATGTCCGAACTCGCCAGACTCGATGCAGTAGCTGTCGAACAAGGCGCACCGCCGCCACTTGTGGCAGTGGCAGTTGGAACGCCCGGCGCGACGCATCTGGTGGTGCACAAAGACCTGCCCTTCAAGGATGTCGAAGATCTGCGTGGAAAGACTTTGGGGGTCAGCTCATTGGGCTCCATTCACGTTGTGATGTTCCGCCATTATCTGGCAAGTCGCGGCCTGACCACAGAGAAGCTTGGTTTAAAATTGCTGCGAGTAGGCGGTGGCGAAATGCCACCCGCCCTTTTGACCAAGCAAATTGATGGCTTTCTCCATTCCCAACCCACCCCCAGCATTGCCGTTTCAACGGGTGCAGGGCGTGTGGCCTTGGCCCCCAATGATATGGGCGAAGTTGGCAAATC